>DAISWV010000122.1:0-5041 GCA_036826195.1 Peptococcaceae bacterium
ATTGCAATATTCGTTTATAAATCTTGATATAAACCTCACAAAATATATTCCTGCATAAAAAAGAGAGTTGTCCTGCGGCAACTCTCTTTTATGAAAACAATAACTTAACTTAAAACAACACAGCTATGTGAAAAAATAGCACGTACACCTTATACGTTGAAACGGAACAGCATAATATCGCCATCTTTTACAACATAGTCTTTCCCTTCCACACGCACCAGACCTTTTTCTTTGGCTGCAGTGTAGCTGCCTGCATCATGCAGATCGTTGTAAGCTACTACTTCGGCACGAATAAAGCCGCGTTCAAAATCGGAATGAATTTTGCCGGCAGCGCCAGGTGCTTTGGTGCCGTTTACGATGGTCCATGCACGGATTTCTTTTGGCCCTGCAGTAAGATAGCTGATTAAGCCCAGCAGTTTATAGCTTGCAGCAATCAGGCGGTCCAGACCAGACTGGCTGATGCCTAAATCTTCTAAGAACATTAATTTTTCTTCATCGTCCAGCTCTGCAATTTCCTGTTCAATCTGCGCACATACGATAAACGCTTCGCTGCCTTCTTCCGCAGCAAATGCCTGTACCCGTTCTACAAATTCGTTGCCGCCAGCCAGATCGTCTTCTTTTACGTTGGTTGCGTAGATTACTTTTTTGTAGGTCAGCAGGTTCATATCTTTTAAAATTGCAGCCTCTTCGTCGTTTTCGGTTTCAAAACGACGAGCTACCTGACCGTCTTCCAGATGTACTTTCAGACGTTCCAGCAGTTTTGCCTCTGCGATTAATGCTTTATCGCCGCTTTTCTGACCTTTCTGCGCTTTCTGCAGACGACGTTCCAGAACATCCAGGTCGGAGAAGATTAACTCTAAATTGATGGTTTCGATATCACGAATCGGGTCAACAGAACCTTCTACATGTACAACATTGGTATCTTCAAAGCAGCGAACTACATGTACGATAGCATCTACTTCGCGGATATGAGATAAAAACTGGTTGCCCAGGCCTTCGCCTTTGCTGGCACCGCGTACTAAACCGGCAATATCTACAAACTCGATGATAGCCGGAATCACTTTTTCGGAGTTATATAAATCTTTCAGCCAGGTTAAACGCGCATCTGGAACCGTTACTACACCCACATTCGGGTCAATTGTACAGAATGGATAGTTGGCCGACTCTGCACCGGCTTTGGTAAGTGCATTAAACAGTGTGCTTTTCCCTACGTTTGGTAAACCTACAATACCTAATTTCATAGTAAAAAACCTTCGCTTTCTTTTTTGATAACTTTTATGCATGTTCCTGATTTTTATCAGGCTACAGATTATTTCGTCTCATTAATAGAATAATCACAACATCTTATTATAAGAAATTTTACGGGAACATTCAATTGAAAAATGCGCGAAAAGTGGATGAAAAATAAAATTTATCTGTTTTGCAGCGAAAAATCCCGAAAACAACTGCCGCTGCGGCCAGCATATACGTTTTTATACAAAAAATTGTGAAAGGAATCTGAATTTTTTTTTCAAAAATGCTTGCCCAACTACAGAATAGTTGTTATAATAAAACTAATCCGAAGAGAAACTGTGGTGAAATGGAATCACACAGGTTGTGGCGCCTGAGGTATGGGTTCGAGTCCCGTCTTTTTCTGTCGTGACGCACCTCCTATGGGTGCGTTTTTTTTACGCGAAACTTCGGAAGCTATAAAGAGCTGTCCAGTTCTGTTGAAATACAACGGGAGTGGACAGCTCTTTTTTATTGCGCACAGCAGTTTTTGCGGTATAAATTGTTGCTGAAAATTCTGTTACCAAAACTAAATAGTCTGCTAACCGTTTTTTTGTTATAATATGTTCTACAATCTATGGAACTGGAGTCAAATTCATGTGGATTATTGCAATCTGTGATGATGAAGCAAATCGACCACCTTTGCAGATGCTATTGCAGAACGGAAAATGTTTGTAAGAAGGGATCGATGAAATGATGGATATGAAACGCTTATCAATGATGAAAAACAGTGTCGTGTCTGCAGCAACCGGAATTGGTCTGTCTATTGTAAACATTTTAAAAGGACATGATTTTTTAGAGTATGCCTTATCTATTGTTGGAGACATGTTATCCGTTGTGTTTGATTATAACGATCAAAAATCTAAAAAAACAAAAGAGGTTGAGCTAAAATGATGGAAAAACTGGTGCTGCTATTGATTATTTTTCTGATTTGCGGATTCGGGTTGTTCCTGTATCACTATAAATGGCAGGCTTTATACCGTGATTTAGGTATTGATAAAGTGAAAGATGCGGTAGAGGAAGCTATGCAGGAAGAAAAACAGGCGGAACAGGAAAAAATAAAAAACGCGGATATGCCGTTTTATGTGCGATACGGGCTGCCGATAATGTTTCTGGTATTGTTTATTGTGGAAATGGCGGCTATTCGGCTTTTTCCGCAATCCGGTATGAATGATAAGGCCCCGTTTCTGATTGCGGCATTTGCTATTTCAATTCCGCTTATTCTGGTGCTTATTGTGCTGATGAAAGAAAGCAAAAACATTCAATCAAAATTTGTGTTAAGTCTGGCATTTGCACTGATAATGGAATTAGTTGCTGCAGGCTCTATAGGGCGAATGCTGGATGGATATTATTTTGAAAGTGCCTATGGTTTCAAACGGCTTGGCAATTTTGTACTGACTCTGGTGATTGCGGCTGGTGCTATGTACACAGCGCATACAAACTGGCTGAAAGTATATGCCGGAAAAACAAAAGCTGATGATATCCATGAGTGAGTCTGTCTCCATCCCGGAACAAATAATCTATTGACAACAAAAGACGGTTTACCTATAATATTATAGGTAAACTGCTTTGCCGAAATGGCGGAATTGGCAGACGCAGCGGACTCAAAATCCGCCGCCGTCAAAAGCGTACGGGTTCGACTCCCGTTTTCGGCACCATAAAAAATCCCCGGTTTGTATAAAACAGACCGGGGATTTTTGTGTAATCACAGATAAAAAGAAATTTGAAAGGCGGTTTATTTTTTATCGCCAAAGAGTTCGCTTACCATGGTGGAGCCAAGTACCATAACAGCACCGATTACGCCCCAGAGGCCGATATTTTCCTGCAGAATGACTGCAGAGAGGATAATGGCCACAACCGGGTCAATATAGCTGAATAAGGCGATTGTCTGCGTTTTAAGGCCGCTCATGGAGCCAAAGTACAGGGTATATGCAATACCGGTATGCACAATCCCGACGAAGAACAGCATACATACCGCAACGGGTGTAAAGGTGATGTCGGCAAAATTTTCTGTCAGCAGGGTATAAGGCAGGATGGCAATGGCTGCGGTGCCCAGCTGCATAATGGTTTTGTCGTAAGCGGAAATATCTTTGATATACTGGTTTAAAATTACGACAATGGCATAGAGTGTAGCAGCGCCAAGGCCAAGCAGAATGCCTTTCAGTTCACTTATGCCGCCGAATCCGCTTTGCGGAATACCGGATACAAACACCATACCGGCAAGCGCTACGGCTACACAGAGTGCTTTTAACGGTGTCAGCCGCTCTTTAAACAGAAACGGCGAAACCAGCACCACAATAACCGGTGCCATATAATAGCACAGGGTTGCGGTTGCCACGGTGGTATACTGATATGCCTCAAAGAGCAGAATCCAGTTAAAGCCGATAAACGCACCCGATACCACCAGAAATCCCAAATTACGTTTGATTGCTTCTGTAGAAAGTTTGTCTCGTTTGATTACGAGCACCAGCAGCAGTAAAAAGGCGGTGCCGATCATGCCTCTGGCCAGCGCCAGAAGACTGGACGGCAGTGGAATGTATTTGCGGAAAATTCCGATGGTGCCAAAGATGGTCATGGCACCAATCATCATCATTTTTTCTTTGTTGTTATTCAAGTGTGTCACTCCTCTTTTACAGTTTCTCTACAGTATAACCCATTGCTAGCGATATGGTCAATAATATGATGTGATGTATACAGAAAGCAATTATAGATAAGTACTTTGAAATTTTTTGGGGGAATTTGTTTACGGAACCGGAGAGGAATTTACAGATTTTTAACGCATACCTGATAGAATATCTATGAATGTGTCTGCTAAACTTACATCAAGGAAAGTAAATACATTCAGGAGGCGTTAGAAACGATGAAAACAATTGGTAAAAAATTAATTGCAGGTGCAGTATCGTCTGCGTTGCTGCTTGGTATGTTTCCAACAGCCGGTTTTGCAGCGAATCCGGATGAAGCAACACCGTCTGCAACGCAATTTGGCAGACAGGCGGCTGTGACAGCAGCTGCAGCCACAGGATTTGAAAATGGAAAATCTTCGCTGGATATTGTACAGATTGCTCGCTATGATGCTGGAATGACCAATGCCGATGGCGGTGTGATGGAAATTGTGGATTACAATAAAACAAACGGCTGGGCTTATGCCATCAACGGGCAAACCGGAAAACTGGCAGCCATTCCTCTGAACGGTCTGCAGAAAGCGGATACGGTGGTCTCGCTGGATGGCAGTATTATTGATGTGAAGGCACTGGTGAATGTGGAAGGATTCCTGTACGGTGATATGACCTCCGTGGCAGTTTCTCCTGACGGTAAACTGCTGGCGGCAGCGGTACAGGCCGAAAACTATGCAGAGAATGGCCGTGTGGTGCTGTTTCAGTGTGAAAAAGACGGTATTTTGACATTTCTGAAGGCTATTGAAACAGGGGCACAGCCTGATATGGTAACCTTTACTCCGGACGGCTGCAAAATACTGACTGCCAACGAAGGGGAACCAAGAGAGGGTTACGGTGAAGGCATAACAGATCCGGCCGGTACCGTAACAATTGTAGATGTGGCTGCAGAAACTGCGCAGACCATTGACTTTTCGTCTTTCAGCTGCGAGGATTTGGCTGCACAGAATATTGTGCTGAAGCAGGATGCAGAACCAGCCTTAGACCTGGAACCGGAATATATTGCTGCAACAAACACAAAAGCCTATGTAACACTGCAGGAAGCGAATGCCATTGCAGTGCTGGATTTAGAACATAATTGCTTTAGCGGCATCTATAAC
>DAISWV010000123.1:0-5013 GCA_036826195.1 Peptococcaceae bacterium
GCAGCCGTTTTTGTTTTATATTACGAATTGTTCCAGAGATATAAGCAGGCTTCGTGCTTCTAAAGGAATCGTTTCCAGAGAGGAAAGCAGGACTTTTTCTTCTAAACGAGGAAAACAATTAGCAAATAAATCAAAAATCTGCCTCCGATTACTTTTAAGATATCTGATTTTGTGATATAATATTTCGTCAGGCAGTTTACAGACAAAAGGAGAGATCTGTCCATGTTTTTTGGAAGTTCCATCACATCGATTATTGCAACATTGCTGGCCGTGCTGCTTGCCATTACCTTTCACGAAACAGCACATGGCTTTGTAGCGTATAAATTAGGCGACCCTACCGCAAAAAATCAGGGGCGTTTAACCTTAAATCCGCTGGCGCATTTAGACCCGGTGGGTGCACTGATGATGTTTATTGCAGGCTTTGGCTGGGCAAAACCCGTACCGGTCAATCCGTTTTTCTTTAACGGCGACCGCACAAAAGGCATGATGCTGGTTTCGGTTGCGGGCCCTGTAACCAACCTGCTGCTGTCGTTTATTGCGTACTTTATTTATGCAGCCGGCGGCGGTTTTGTAACCGTACCGTTTCTAAATGTGTTTTTAACACAGATGATTGTACTGAATATCTATCTGGCCATTTTTAACCTGATTCCAGTTCCGCCATTAGACGGCTCGAAAATTCTGGCAGGCTTTCTGCCAAGGGCAGCGGCCTATAAATATCTGACCACAGTGGAGCAGTACGGCTTTATTATTCTGCTGGTGCTGATTGTGTTTAATATTACCGATATGATTTTAGTACCGATTGCAAATTTTGTGCTGAATCTCTTCAGTATGATTCTGTTTGCGATTTTTTAGAAATTCTTTATACTAAAAAACTTTTAAACTTTGAGCTTTTCAGTAAAGCTTTTTTGATGTGGAGGCCGCGGTATGTCAGACGGCAGAAAATATGAAATCCATCTGGACAATTTTGACGGCCCGCTGGATTTGCTTTTACACTTAATCGATAAAAATAAAATGGATATTTACGATATCCCCATTGCGGTCATTACCGAGCAGTACCTGGCATATTTAGACGAGGCGCGGGAAATGGATCTGGAAATCGCCAGTGAATTTCTGCTGACGGCAGCCACGCTGTTAAATATCAAGGCGAAGATGCTGCTGCCGAAACGCAAAAATGCCGATGGCGAGCTGGAGCAGGAGGAAGACCCGCGTGCCGAGCTGGTACAGCGTCTGATTGAGTATCGCTTTTACAAAGAAACCGCGCAGCTTTTGCAGAGCCGGGAGCAGACCGAGGCCACCTATATGTTAAAGCCCCATGATATTGAGCTTATGACCAGCGAACTGGAGCCGGGCAATCCGGTGGAAGATGTGACACTGGATATGCTGATGAAAGCCTTTGTGCAGGTTATGGAGCAGGCCGATGTGGAGGATGCGCCCCATCAGCTGACGCTGGAAAAAGAGGAGTATCTGGTGGAAGACAGCATTGCGGATATCCGGTATCGTCTGCTGCGGGAAAACAGCATTGAATTTGCCACACTGTTTAAACGCGGCGACCGGAAACGCAAAATTATTACTGTGTTTATGGCACTTCTGGAATTATGCCGCTTAGGGGAGCTTACCTTTCAGCAGCAGAGCAATTTTGGAACGCTGTGGATTTTTCCAAAACGAGGTGAAAACAGTTGCAGTATGTAGAAAAATTAAGAGCTACCGTCGAGAGCCTTTTATTTATCACCAATGAGCCGTTAACCATCGCGCAGATTGCAGAACTTGCAGAAATCGAAGAAGATGATGTGGCCGATGTACTGGACTGGCTTCAGGAGGATTACAGCGATAATTCCAAAGGCATTGGCGTTATGAAACTGGGTGATGGCTATATTATGGCCATCAAGCAGGATTACCTGCCCTATGTGGAAAAACTGTACCGGCCGCAGATGAGTACCTTATCCATGGCAGCTCTGGAAACGCTGGCAATTATTGCGTACAAACAGCCGGTAACACGCGGTGAGGTAGAGCTCATTCGAGGTGTAAAGGCCGATAAAATTGTGCAGAATCTGATTGCCAAAGAGTTAATTGAAGAAAAAGGCCGCAAAGACGCGCCTGGCCGTCCGATTTTATACGGCACCACGCGAAAATTTCTGCAGTATTTTAATATTGAAAGCCTGGATCAGCTGCCGGAAAACACCATGCTGCATCTGGATCCGGCTGAGGCGGAATCGCTGGTGGCCGATGAACTGGAATTATTAGAAATGGAATGATAATCCTGTTCAGGATATTGTGTTTTTCTGTCAGAAATAGTATAATAAAATGATTGATTTGCATATAAATAACAGCTGATACAGACAGCTGTGTCATAGAAACCTGTAAAAATATAAAACAGAAATATAAAACAGGCCGAAGGGCCGATAAGATAGATTTGTGGAATCGAGGGGGAAGCACTATGTGCGGGATCGTAGGATACATCGGAAAACAGAACGCGGTGGATGTTCTGATTGACGGTTTACGGAAACTGGAATATCGAGGGTATGATTCGTCCGGGATTGCGATTGTAGAAAATGATACATTAAATGTACAGAAAGCAGAAGGGAAGCTTGTTAATCTGCAGGAAAAAATCAAAGATGACAACCTGCACAGCAACATCGGGATTGGTCATACACGCTGGGCAACCCATGGCCGCCCAAGTGATTACAATGCCCATCCGCATACCAGCCAGAACGGACGGTTTGCAGTGGTGCACAACGGTATTGTAGAAAACTATCTGAATTTAAAAGAAACCTATCTGGCAGGGGAGCACTTTACATCGGAAACCGATACCGAGGTTGTAGCGCACCTGTTAGAAAAATTCTATAACGGCAGCTTTGAAGAAACCGTCATCAAAGTGCTGGATGTGCTGGAGGGCGCGTATGCGCTGGTAATGGTTTGTGCTGATGAGCCGGATAAAATCATTGCATGCCGCAAAGACAGCCCGATGGTATTAGGCGTTGGGGAAGGCGAAAGCTTTATTGCATCCGACGTGCCTGCGCTGTTATCGTACACCAGAAACTGCATGTACATTGAAAAAGGCGAGCTGTGCGTGTTAACCCGCGACGGCATCACCATTAAAAATCATAATCTGGAAGTCATCGAAAAAGAAATCCACGCCATTGAGTGGGATGCGGAAGCAGCCGAAAAAGAAGGCTTTGAACATTTTATGTTAAAAGAAATTTTTGAACAGCCTGCTGTGTTCAAAAAGACCATTGCAGGCCGTATTCAGGGCGGCAATGTGCATTTTGATGAATTTGAGCTGACAGCCGAACAGGTGCAGAAATGGAAAAAAATCTACATCGTTGCCTGCGGCACCGCGTATCATGCAGGGCTTGTGGGCAAACAGATTATCGAAAAACTGGCACGGATTCCAGTAGAGGTGGAAATCGCATCCGAGTTCCGCTATCGTGACCCGATGCTGGATGAAGATACCCTGGTGATTGTAATCAGCCAGTCGGGCGAAACCGCTGATACCGTAGCGGCATTACGAGAAGCCAAAAAACATGGCTGCAAGGTTATGGCCATTACCAACGTGGTTGGCAGTGCCATTGCCCGCGAAAGCGACTATGTGATTTATATCTGGGCCGGCCCTGAAATTTCTGTGGCCAGCACCAAAGCCTATACCACCATGCTGATTGCCGAATACCTCTTAGGTGTTTATCTGGCACAGCAGAAGGGCATGCCGAATGCGGAAGAACGCGCTGCCATTCTGGAAGGCCTGCAGAGCCTGCCGGAGGTTACCGAACGCGTACTGACCGATGATTATCTGGCACAGATTCAGAAAGCAGCAGAAGGCTTTAAAGATGCAAACGATATTTTCTTTATCGGCCGCGGCTTTGACTGGGCCATTGCACTGGAAGGCTCTTTAAAATTAAAAGAAATTTCCTATATTCATGCAGAAGCCTACGCAGCCGGTGAACTGAAACACGGCACTCTGGCACTGGTAACACCGGATACACCGGTGATTGCCATCTGCGTACAGGAAAGCACCTACGATAAAACCGCTTCCAACATTAAAGAGGTAAAAGCAAGAGAGGCAAGCGTTCTGGCTATCATCAACGAAGGCGACGACCAGGCGCAGAAATTTGTTGACCAGACTCTGGCTATTCCAAAAATCAACAACTTTATCGCACCGGTGCTGGCTGTGATTCCGCTGCAGTTAATCAGCTACTACACTGCAAAAATCAGAGGCTGCGAAATCGACCAGCCAAGAAACCTGGCTAAGAGTGTAACGGTAGAGTAGCATTATGTGAAAGCCGTAACAACAGTTTTCAAGTAATAATTTTGAAACAACAATTCCCGCTGATGGATAATCGGCGGGAATTTCTGATTTCTGCATAATTCAGAGCAAAGAGATATTGTTTTTTTCATATTCCTAGTATATAATGGGAATATCGAGGTGTTATTTATGAAAATTTCTACAAAAGGTCGTTATGCTCTTCGTCTTATGCTGGATTTAGCACAGCATGGCAAGGAGCAGGAGTATGTATCCATTAAAAAAGTATCGCTGCGTCAGGATATTTCGGAAAAATATCTGGAACAGATCGTAGCGCAGCTGAGCCGCTCCGGCTTTGTAAACAGCGCGCGCGGCGCCCAGGGCGGGTACTGCCTGGCACGGGCTCCAAAGGATTATACCGTTGGGATGATTCTGCGCCAGATTGAAGGCAATCTTTCCACGGTAAGCTGTCTGGAGGATGACCAGAATAAATGCCTGCGCTGCAATAACTGCGTAACGCTGGAGGTATGGCAGCAGATTAACGATGCGGTGAACAATGTCATCGACAATATTACCCTGCAGGATTTACTGGAAAAACAGCTGGCACAGAGCAATGCTGTAAAAGGTGAAGCCGACACAGCGCAGGAATAGACGAACCGAATATGCACAAAATACCGGACCGGCAGATGCCGATTCGGTATTTTTTGTTTGAAAATTAAAATAAATTTAAAATAAATTTAAACTGAAATAGCGTTAAAATATAAAAATAAAATCGCAGG
>DAISWV010000124.1:0-4958 GCA_036826195.1 Peptococcaceae bacterium
TAATTATCCGCTACGGCGAACGCACCAGCCGCGAAATGATTCGCCAGCGCTCCGCTAAACACGCTCTGCATCTGTTGCTGCAGGCAGTGAAAACAAAAGCATAAACATACAAAAAACGGACATTTCCTTAATCATAAAGGAATGTCCGTTTTTGCATATCATTTATTCACCTTTGCATAATTTCCGCCCAATCTGATAAGCCGCCTCTAAGTCTTTCGGGAACTGGGTTTCCCGCATCTGGCGTTTGTGTTCTTCGTTAAAGCCTGCGCTCTGGTATCTGGAATAATCATTAAACTGATAGGTGTCACAGCAGGCATATTCCATCACAGTGCCGTTTAAACGCTGCAGCACAGAAAAACTCTGTTTCATACGTTCTGCATACATTTTTTCGTAGCCTTCCTGCCATACATTCATGGTGTAAAAACAGCCGCAGTTTACTTTACCGTGGAACAGCTTTTTGCTGTAATCATCATAGGTCATCAGAATAAAGCTTAACCGTTCAATTAAGGCATGCATCTGGCTTGTAATTTCACCAAAATAAATTGGTGTGCCAAAAAACACGACATCGGCCGATAAAATTTTATCCAGCACCGGACTTAAATCATCTTTCAGAAAACATTTACATGGTTCTGCACCTTTTAATTTGCATGCAAAGCAGCTTTTACAGCCAGTATAATTTAAATCATACAGATGAATCATTTCTACTTCGGCACCGGCATCGGCTGCCCCTTTTAATGCCTCTTGCAGAATCAAATCGGTATTCCAGCCCTTGCGAGGGCTGCCGTTAATAGCGATTGCTTTCATAAAAATCACACTCCTTATTTTTATTATAGCATGCTATTTACAAATTATCTACTCTGTAGCTTCTTCTGGCGGCAGTTTTTTATAATACACTCCCGGCTCCGGAGTAATGCCGCGAAACTGAAACAGTTCACTGACGGTCACAATCTGATAGCCACGTTCCTGTAATGCTGGCACCAGTTCTGCCACCGCCTGGGCGGTAGGTTCATAAATATCGTGCAACAGAATAATATCGCCATCCTGTACACTGTTTAAAACATGATTTACAATGGTTTCTTTGTCTTTTACTTTCCAGTCGTACGGGTCAACCGACCAGCCGATAACCGGCTTTTCTTCGGCCGCCAAAACATTTAACACTGCTTCATCCCGGTTGCCGTAAGGTACACGAAACATTCGCGGTGTGTACTGGTGCTGCTGTTCCATAGCAGCATCTACAAGCCGGATTTCTTCCACCATTTCATCCTCTGTCAGTTTCACCATGTTTTTGTGACTGAATCCATGACTTGCGATCTCATTATGATTGGCCAGCGTATAATCAATAGCTGCCTGGTGATTAATTACGCGGCTGCCCATCAGAAAAAAAGTTCCCCTTGCCCGATGTGTCTGCAGGCTGTGCACAATATCCCAGGTATATTTGCTTGGCCCGTCATCAAATGTAAGTGCCACCATTGGCTTTAACGGATCAATGCCGTAAGGGTTTTCATTCTGCGGTGCTGCTTCCGGTATCTGTGTTTTTTTATCATCAGGTACATATACGATTTCCTGCTGTGTAGTGCCCTGTTTATCAATCGTTTCACTGCCTGCAGTTGCTATCTGTACACTCTGTTCCGGCTGCACCTCTCCGGCAGGTGCACAGCCGGCAGCCAGAAACAGAATTATTGCACACATCCATATAAAAACAGGATAACGCCATCCTGCATACTGTTTTTTATATCGTTCTTTTTTCATAGTCCTCGTCCTCTCGGTCTTCTGTCGGTTCTGTTTTCGAAAGCTTTCTTATCATACTACAATAGTCTAAAAATTGCTATCAAAAATCAGAAAAAATTCTGACAATTTGTGTTATTCTCCTGTCTCCTTTTTTAGACGCAATTCCTCACCTTTTTGACGCACACTTTCATAAAAATCTTTATATTTTTTTGCATAAAGGCACAAAAAAACAGCACCGCTCATATAGTATACCGATAAGGCGGCGAACCGCTTTGAGGGAGGAGATGACGGTCATGCCAATTACACAGAATAAAAAGCGTATCCGGGTACAGCATATCGTGGGCAGCGGCAGTGCACAGGTGGATATTATGCGTAATATTCAGCTGCCGGCCAGAGCGCGCAAAATTGTGGATATCCACGCAGAAATTGTGGAACTGGATTACGAAATTATTCCGAATAAAATTATTGTAAAAGGGGCTCTGCATAAGCAGATTTATTATGTAGAGGAAGGAGACTATGTAGTCAAGGAATTTACCATTATGCGGGAGGAATTCACCGACTTCGTGCATATCCAGGGTGCAAGACCGGATATGGAAGCCATGCTGGACGGAAACATTCTGTTTGTTAATACCAATCCGGCTAACGGAGAATTTCCTGCAGATTTACTGTATCAGGTGGCTGTGCTGGCAGTTGATGTAAAAGTAATGGAAACTATGACTCTGGACGTGGTAACGGATGCATACGGTGAAAATATCACCGTACAGAAATCGCCGTTTTCGGTGGAATGCCTGATTGGCTGTGCGGAAAAACAGTCTACCGTTTCAGTGGAGCATATTCTTTGCAAACCGGCACGTAAAATCTATGATATGGAGGCAGTCTGCCGGGATTTCGATTACGAAGTGCTGCCGGGCCGTGTTATTGTGCGAGGGACTCTGCATAAACAGATTTACTATGTAGATGCCTGCGATGATACCGTACAGGCACAATGCTTTGACAATGAATTTTCCGTTGTACTGGATGTGCCGGGAGCCAAACCGGACATGGAAGTTTACCCACGCTGCCGTATGGAGTTCTGTGAAGCCAAGCTGATGGGCCCGCAGCCGTGCAATATGGTGAAAGCCAGTGTTATCCTGCATGTATCGGTAAAAGTAACTGAACTGACAAAAATGAATATCGTCACCGGTGTAGAAGGGGCTCTGGCCGACCGCTGCCGAATTCGCGTAGAAGATATCGCCGGTCGCAAATGCAGCCAGCAGAACGTAAACCAGACCATTGACGTCAACGCACCGCTGGATGTAAACAATATGCTGGTAAAATCCGCAAAAAATATGACCGCCTGCATTCGCAATGTTAGTTATGAAAAAATCTGTAATAAAGTCATCATCAAAGGCTCCATTCACGTACAGGTATATTATATTGCCTGCAACTGTGAACAGGAACTGCGGGAAGCCAGTGCCGATATTCCGTTTACCACCGTCGTCAACTTTGACTGCATCAATGAGGATACCATGATTCGCTGCCGGGAACGGGTGGAATATACCGACGCCAAACTGGAAGGTTGCCCATGCGAAACATCAAAAATCCGGGCTGTTGCTATTCTGGAAATCTGCGTATGTGCATTCCAGACCAGAGATTTCATGGTAATCACCAACATTTGTACCAACGGTCTGTGCAGCCCGCAGATGCCGGAAACCAAACCAATGCCGGAGCCTGAAAAGCCTGTAGAACCGGATGTGGAGATCTGTCCGACCGGCGGCTATACTTACGAAGTAAAAGCAGGCGATACACTGGCAAAAATCGCCGCATTTTATCAGGCGCAGGTCCCTGGTATCACATGGCAGCAGATTGCCCGATTCAACAACCTTTATGCGCCTTACAGCCTGAACATCGGCCAGATTCTGCGTATTCCCTGTGTAACAGGCAAAGGCTGATTGCTGCTAATCAGCACCAAAGCAAAAGAGACTGCTGCAGAACTTCTGCAACAGTCTCTTTTTTGTACACTATTCTACGATAATATCGGATACCTGCACTGGAATCACTTTTTGAAGATGTTCCAGCGGAAGTTCCACCTGATAACCGATTTTTCCAGCACTGAACATAATGGTTTCATACTCGGCCGCACTCTGGTGAATTACCGTTTTAAACTGCTTTTTCATGCCAATTGGCGAACAGCCGCCATGTACATAGCCTGTCAGACCCAGCAGTTCTTTTGCCTTCAGCATTTCAATGGATTTTTCCCCGACTGCTGATGCCGCTTTTTTTAAGTCCAGTTCTTCTAAAACCGGCACCATAAATACATAATGGGTCTTGGATTTCCCGGTTGTTACCAGCGTTTTAAAGGCCCTGTTCGGGTCCTGATGCAACGCCTCCGCCACTTCTGCACCGCTGATGGCATCGGTATCGGCATAACAGTGATGCTCATACGGAACTTTTTTCTGATCCAGTACCCGCATCACATTGGTTTTCATATCGGATTTTGCTGCCATGAATCTTCCCTTCCTTTGTGCCCGATTTCTTACTGTACCGATTATAGCACAAAAATTCTGTCTAAGGCTAGCCTTTTCCGGCAACACTATCTCTATCACACAGAAAACGGAGATGACCAATATGAAACCGCAAAACCGACAGAAAGAAGCATGGCTGCTGCTGGCTGTACTCTTTTTTATCATTATGCTGTCTAACACCGGATATACCGAGCCAATTGATTCCGACAATCTGATTCGGATTCATGTACTGGCCAACAGCAATACCGAAGATGATCAGGCACTGAAAATGCAGGTAAAAGACGCCGTAGTGCATGAACTGCAACCTGTGCTGAGCCATTCCTCCTCCATCGAAGAAAGCAGAAAAATTATTCAGAGCCAGATGCCGCATATCAGAAAAACAGCAGAACAGGCAATTCACCAGTGCGGGTACGATTATCCCGTAACGCTGCAGTATGGCAGATTTGATTTTCCGGTAAAATATTGCGAAAATTTCAGCCTCCCTGCCGGTAATTATGAAGCACTCCGTATTTTAATCGGCGAAGGCAAAGGCCGAAACTGGTGGTGCGTCCTGTTTCCGCCGCTCTGTTTTACCGACAGCAATGTATCGCCATCAGATGAATACGCAGAGGCTAAGGGTATTCAGTTTAAACTCAAAAGCATTGAATGGCTGAAAAACAAAAAAAGAGAGCTCGATTTATCGAACTCTCTTTGATAAGTGCGGGCGAGAGGACTTGAACCTCCACG
>DAISWV010000125.1:0-4934 GCA_036826195.1 Peptococcaceae bacterium
CATGATGGGGTGTTTCCATCAGATTACGCCAGTATTTTAGCTTTGCCGGGTATTGGTGATTATACGGCAGGGGCGATTGCTTCTATCTGTTTTGATAAGCCAACTCCGGCGGTGGATGGCAATGTACTGCGTGTAATAAGTCGCATTACCGAAGATTTTCAGAATATTCTGGCACCGGCCATGAAAAAACGTATTGCAGATAATCTTCGTGCAGTGTATCCGGCAGGGGAGAGAGCCTATACCTTTAACCAGAGCCTGATGGAACTGGGTGCCACAGTCTGTGTACCAAACGGTGCGCCAAAATGTGAAATATGCCCTATGAATGGTGTGTGTCTGGCATATAAAAATAGCAGCTGGACAATCCTGCCGCAAAAAGAGGCAAAAAAGAAGCGGCGCATTGAATATAAAACTGTATTTGTATTACATTGCAATGGTCAGACTGCGGTGCAGAAACGCCCTGCCGAGGGCTTATTAGCTTCACTCTGGCAGTATCCCAATGTGGAAGGCACAATGGATACGCAGGATGCCTTAAATAAAGCGGCAGAGTGGGGCGTAAAACCGGTAGCAGTGGAAAAAGTGCTGCCAGGTAAACATATATTCAGCCATGTGGAGTGGCATATGACCTGCTATTATTTAACCTGTGAGAGCACAAACGATTTATTCGTGTGGGCTGATGAACAGATGATGAATACAAAAATTGCACTGCCTACTGCATTTCGTATGTTTCGAGAGTAAGATATACCTGCAATCAGCCAATAGCATCCAGTACGGCATCGCGGAAGTGGACTGGTGAAAGCTGGTTTATAGTAAAAGCAAGTGCCAGATTTTCTACATAGTCCTGACGGGTGGAAATATCGGTAATGGTATCAATGTGTGTTCGCTGCCCGTTCTTACACTGATAAAGCTCCAGGCCGTAGGCTGTATAGCTTCCGGCATCCGGATGGGTGTGCATGGTTTTTACCGGCTGATACTGCCATGGAAAAACAGTATCAGAAGGACTGTTCAACAGTTTGTTTAAAGTAAGAATATCGGAAAAAATGCTGGTTTTTGAATAATTCTGCATAATGATGTCTCCATTCGTTTTGTAAGATATAAGGGATGATGAGTTGTTATCTTTATCCTAACGGCAGAGCGGGTGCTTGAGCAAGGACTGTGGATTCCTACAGGACAGAATTTTGGAAAAAGAGTATAGAAATCTGACAAAAAATAGCTTCGAAATGGCATTGATGTGGCATTCGAAGCTATTTTCTGTTATAATATATTTCATTGTGTATCTGAAAATCTGACGCAATGTGAGGAGTTATGTATGAAATTTTACTTAGCGCCGATGGAGGGCGTTACCGGTTATCTGTATCGGAATGTGTATCATAAATATTTTCACAATATTGACTGCTATTACACGCCGTTTCTGGCACCAAATAAAAATCATGGGTTCAGTTCCCGCGAAAAAAATGATGTCAAGCCTGAGCATAATCAGGGGATGCGTGTTGTGCCGCAGATTTTAACCAGTCAGGCAGAGTATTTTATTCGCACTGCAAAAGATATGGAAGAACTGGGCTACGATGAAGTAAATCTTAATCTGGGCTGTCCTTCGGCAACGGTGGTAACGAAGCGCAAAGGTGCAGGTCTGTTAGCCGATACGGCTTATCTGGAGCATTTTCTGGAAGATATCTTCCATGAGGTTAACATCGGCATTTCACTGAAAACTCGCATCGGGATGGAATCGCCTGAGGAATTTGACGAACTGCTGGATTTATACAATCAGTTTCCGGTAAAAGAGCTGATTATTCATCCTCGTGTGCGTGAAGACTATTATAATAATACACCAAACTGGGATGCTTTTGGCAAAGCGGTGGAAAAAAGCAGTCATAAACTCTGCTATAATGGGGATTTATTCACCGTGAACGATTACAAAAAGTTCTGCGAAACTTTTCCACAGATTGATGCTGTGATGCTGGGGCGCGGAATCTTACGCAATCCTGGCATAGTGGATGAGATGAAAGGTCATGCTCCGGTTGATAAAAATACATTAAAACTGTTTCATGATGAACTGCTTGACACCTACACAGAAGCGTTTTCTGGTGACAGACCTGTGCTGTTTAAAATGAAAGAGCTCTGGATTCATATGCTGCCTCTGCTGGATCCGGAAGAGAATTATGCAAAAAAAATTCGTAAAGCAGAAAAAATCAGTGAATACAAGCGGATTGTGGCGCCGCTGTTTGCGTAACAGCATCGAAAAAGATTCCGTCTTTTTGCGTAAAAATGGAAAAAAATAGCCGCGGATTGTTGACAAAACAGCGCTGTTTTACTAAAATTGATAAGATAGGATTGTAAACCGAAAGGATTGAGAATATGCTGACCACAAGACCAACGGGGACTAATGATTTTCTCCCTGGTGAAAGTGAAAAATGGCAATATATCGAGCAGCTGTGCCGTCAGGTTTGTGCTGA
Source organism: Peptococcaceae bacterium (assembly GCA_036826195.1). GTDB lineage: Bacteria > Bacillota > Peptococcia > Peptococcales > Peptococcaceae > UBA7185. Next base: position 2,451 of record DAISWV010000125.1, read on the forward strand.
ATACGGCTATAAAGAAATCCGGCTGCCGATTTTTGAACATACAGAAGTATATCTGCGCAGTGTAGGCGAAACCAGTGATATCGTCGAAAAAGAAATGTATTCGTTCGAAGATAAAGGGTTCCGTCATATGACTCTGCGTCCGGAAGGCACTGCAGGCACAGTACGCGCATTTCTGGAAAATAAATTATATGCCGATCCGCAGCCAACCAAGCTGTATTACATGGGGCCGATGTTCCGCTACGATAAACCGCAGGCGGGCAGATACCGTCAGTTTAATCAGTTTGGTATTGAAGTATTCGGGGCTGACCATGCCAGCATCGATGCGGAGGTTATCACTCTGGCCGTTGAAATTTTCAGACGTTTAGGGTTAACCGGCTTAAGTGTTAAAATCAACACAGTAGGCTGTGCAGATTGCCGTCCAAAACATATGGAAGAATTAAAAACCTATTTCCGTCAGTATGAGGACAAACTGTGCGATACCTGTCGTGACCGTTTAGAACGCAACCCTCTGCGTATTCTGGACTGCAAAGAAGACGGCTGCAAAGAAGTGTGCAAAGGCGCTCCAACTACGATTGAAGCAGCCTGCGACAGCTGCAGCACACATTTTAATAAACTGTTAGAATATCTGGATGCTGTAGGCATCAGCTACGAGATTGATACCAATCTGGTACGCGGGCTGGACTATTATGTTCGTACTGCTTTTGAAGTTGTTATCAACAGCGTTGGTTCTGCACAGAATGCATTGTGCGGCGGCGGCCGTTATAACGGCATGGTGGAACAGTTCGGCGGCGATGATATGCCTGGCATTGGTTATGCGATGGGTATGGAACGCTTATTGCTTACATTAAAAGAGCAGGGTATTGAACTGCCGGTAAGTAAGCATCCGGAAGTTTACATTGCTCCGCTGGGCGAAGCGGCACAGAAAGAAGCTTTTGTGCTGACACAGGCTCTGCGCGGCAAAGGCATCTACACAGAAAAAGATTATCTGGGCAAGAGTCTGAAAGCACAGATGAAAGCGGCAGACCGTTTCCAGGTAGCATACACAGTTATTATCGGCGACAGCGAGCTGGAACAAGGCATCGCGGTTGTTCGTGAAATGGCCACCGGTGAACAGCACGAAGTGGAGCTGTACCGGTTAGTAGAGGATTTAGAAGGGAGATTGAAATAAATGTTAAAACGTACACACAACTGTAACGATTTAAGAAAAGAACATGTAGGTCAGGAAGTTATCCTGACAGGCTGGGCTCAGAAACGCAGAGACCATGGCGGCGTTATCTTTATTGACCTGCGTGACCGTTCCGGGATTGCACAGGTGACTGCAAGCCCTGAAACCTGCAGCGAAGAAGTATTTAAAGCTGCAGACTCCGTAAGAAGCGAATATGTGCTGGCTGTAAAAGGTACTGTTCGTCTGCGTCCGGAAGGTATGACCAACGAAAAACTGGCTACCGGTGATATCGATGTGGTTGCTACCGAGTTAGTAATTCTGAACAAAGCAAAAACACCTCCATTCTATCTGACCGATGATGTAGATGTAGATGAAAATATCCGTCTGAAATATCGTTATTTAGACCTGCGTCGTCCATCTATGAAAAACAATATCATGCTGCGTCACAGAGTAGTAAAAGCTATGCGTGACTACATGGACGAACAGGGTTTCCTGGAAATCGAAACACCAATCCTGCAGAAAAGTACACCGGAAGGTGCTCGTGACTACTTAGTGCCAAGCCGCGTGCATGAAGGCGAATTCTTTGCTCTGCCTCAGTCTCCTCAGCAGTTTAAACAGCTGTTAATGGTAGCAGGTATGGAAAAATACTTCCAGATCGCTCGCTGCTTCCGTGATGAAGACCTGCGTGCAGACCGTCAGCCTGAGTTTACTCAGCTGGACATGGAATTATCCTTCGTAGATGAAGATGATATCATGACATTAAACGAAGGTTTAATCAAACACATCTTTAAAGTGGCATTAGACCGTGACATTCCAACTCCATTCCGCAGAATGACATGGGATGAAGCAATGAACAAATACGGTTCCGATAAACCAGACCTGCGCTTTGGTCTGGAAATGGTAGACCTGTGCGATATTGCAAAAGGCTGCGGTTTCAAAGTATTTGACCAGGCTGTGGCAAACGGCGGCGTTGTAAAAGCAATCAATGCAAAAGGCGGCGTACACAAACTGTCCCGTCGTGATATCGATGCTCTGACCAAATATGTATCCATCTACGGTGCAAAAGGTCTGGCATACTTCAGCATCAGCGATGAAAACGAAGTAAAATCTCCTCTGCTGAAATTCTTAAGCGAAGAAGAAGTAAAAGCTATCTTCGATCGCGTTGGTGCAGAACCTGGCGATATTATCTTCTGTGTAGCAGATACCTTCAAAACCACATGCGATGCTCTGGGGCATCTGCGTCTGGAACTGGGCAGACGTTTCGGCTTAATCGACGAAGATGAACTGAGCTTCCTGTGGGTAACCGAATTCCCTCTGTT
>DAISWV010000126.1:0-4873 GCA_036826195.1 Peptococcaceae bacterium
TTACATTATCCAGAATTTCCGTTACCGAAGCGGTTACCTTTTTATCGGTTTCCCCGCTGCGCTGACGCAGACTATTCAGCAGTTCTTTTTCCGCAACGCCGTCTGCAACTGTAATTGTAATCATGCCTGCTCAGCCCCTTTCTCTTGCGCTTCTTTTTCGGCTTTCGCCTTTTTCTGTGCTGCGCGTTCTTCCACATAGGATTCTACTTTGGTAATCAGTTCATTGATTTCTGCTTTACGCAGCTTCATACTTGCAATGTTTACAATCATGCGGGCGCTGACCTGGCAGACTTCCTCTGCCACAACCAGTCCGTTTTCTTTTAATGTGGTGCCTGTTTCCACAATATCTACAATCGCATCGGATAAGCCAAGAATCGGAGCCAGTTCTACCGAACCCTCGATTTTTACAATGTCTACATCCATGTTTTTCTTTTCAAAATAATTGCGGGTTACATTCACATATTTGCTGGCAATGCAGCGTGTGTGATACCCGGCATAAAAATCGGCACCAGCCGGCACAGCCAGAGCAAACCGGCAACGGCCAAACCCTAAATCGGCTACTTCATAAAATGTGCCGCCGTTTTCCATGATGGTATCTTTCCCCACCACACCCAGGTCACATACCCCGTTTTCCACATAAGTGATAACGTCTGCTGCTTTCGCCAGAATAATTTCAATATTGGCATTTTTAATCGGCAGCACCAGTCGGCGGCCTTTATTACGAACCTCAGAGCAATCATAGCCCAGCTGTTCAAACATCTCAATGCTTTTTTCTTCTAAACGCCCTTTTGTGAGCGCAATCCGAATTGGTCTCATAATCTCCCCTGCTTCTTTATCCTAACGCATCTGCGTATTTCTCATGCGTTTATTTTACCGCGCAATCTGCTATCATGCAACCTTGCGCTTTCCCCTATAAAAATCTATGACGCCACGTCTTTTATCGCTACGCTTCAATATCGATAATTTCTGTTGTTTTGCCAATTACATGTACCTGTGCAATACCGCAGCGCTCTGCATAGGCGATTGCCGCATCCCGGTCATCCAGTACACAGTTTTCTGCCACCTGACCTTTTGCAATCAGCTGTTTGCGATACAGAATTGCTTTTACCAGATACTCGTCCCCTGCTGCCATAACCAGCACATCAGCTGTCAGTGGCGGTTTCTTTTCAATAACACTGCTGGCTAAATCTACATTTACTGCAAAGCCGGTTGCCGGCTGCGCTTCGCCAAAATCACTAAGCAGGTTATCATAACGGCCGCCGGATAATACCGGCTCCCCAACTTCATCAAAGTAGCCGCGGAAAATAATGCCGGTGTAATATTCCGCCTGGTTTACCAGACCCAGATCAATAATCACTTTATCACCAAGCCCAAGCTGCTGCAGGCTGCTGTAAATCGTTTTTAAGTAGTCCAGACTCTGACGGGCCTGATTATCATCAAACAAATCATATGCCTGTTCAAATACCTCTTCTCCGCCAAACAGACGCGGCAGATATTTCAGTGCCACCGCTGCCTTATTATCCGGGAATCGTTCCAGTACATCATTCAGGGATGCAAAATTTTTCTGTTCGATATTATAACGGATTTCCTCACGCGTCACATCATCCGCACCCAGACTATCCATCAGCGCTTTAAAATAGCCGATATGGCAGATTTCCAGCCGATATCCGTTATCACCGCTGATATTTTCCAGGCTGCTTGCCGCCATTTCCAGAATTTCTAAATCACTGCGCACCGAACCGCTGCCGATTAATTCTACCCCGCACTGATAAATCTCACTGCTGTGACCGCGCAGCCCATTCGCCATACGATATACATTATGGCTGTAATACAGCCGCAGCGGCATTTCCATCTGGCTTAAGCGCGTTGCACAGAGCCGCGCAATAGGAATGGTTCCATCTGGACATAATACCATTAAACGGCCTTTGTGATCCATCAGTTTGTACATATTCTCCTGCGGCAGGTAGGATGCCGATGCTCCAAATACATCGTAAAACTCAATGGTTGGTGTCATAACACGGCGATAGCCGCGCGCTTTAAAAATATCTTTTAAAAGGCCTGTCACACGAGATCGACGGCTGCATTCATCAAACAAATAATCTTTTGTGCCTTCCGGCGTTACTTTATCATAGCGTTTCATTCTTCTCACCTGTTTATCTGTTGAAATTCCATAAAATACTGCTTGTATTTTGAACCTTGTTCGCTTTACTATTTTAACACGCTAAAGTAATATGTGCAAATAAAATATAGCGATTTCCGCAAAAATTTTTAAACATTTTTTCACAAATACGCATCTTGAGCTCCTGCCTTTTATTATGCAGACTGTTTCGCTGCAAAAAAAGTCTGCGTCACCTGCGCTATCGTCCATAATTCAAAATGAAATGATGATAGTGCTGTCAAAATCACTGATTCTGTGGTACAATAGTCTGAATTGGAATAACGCATTGCCATGCAGGAAGGGGAACTGGAATGAAACCGTATGATGCAGAAATCAGACAGCTATACAGTGCCATGCAGTCAGCCGACTACATTCTGATTGGTGCCGGTGCCGGCTTATCCGCCGCAGCCGGGCTCAGTTATGCCGATGAAACGCTGTTTCAGTCCCGCTACCCATACTGGGCGGCGAGAGGACGACATAGCGAATACCACATGTTTAGCTTCCGGGACTGGTCAAAAGCGCAGGAGTGGGCCTATATGGCGGACCATGTTCATCGTGTCATGGCGGAAACGCCGCCTCTGCCGCTTTATCAGAAACTAAAAGCACTATTGCAGGATAAGAACTACTATATTCTCACATCTAATGTAGACCGGCAGTTTCTACGCAATCAGTTTTCTCCGGAGCGCCTGTTCGAATACCAGGGTTCCTATGATCTGCTTTGCTGCAGCCAGCCCTGTACGGATCGTGCCTGGCCGTTTGCACCAGACAGAGATCGGATTCTCCGCCATATAAACAGGGAGACTATGGCTGCTGAGTCCGAATATCTTCCTGTATGCCCGTACTGCGGTGCACCTGCACGGATGGCATTTCGCGACTATCCGCAATATGCAGAAGAAAAATCCCGCTATGATACATGGCTGAAACAGTCTGAAAACGGCATGCTCTGCATTATTGAGATTGGCGTTGGCTTCAATTCTCCTGGAGTAATCCGTGTTCCTTTTGAACGTATCACAGGAGAACGGGAACAGGTACAGTTTTTCCGCATCACTGCCGATTATATCGACAGCGATATTGAAATTGCTTATCCAGAAATCCCGGTACCCATCGCCGATAAATCATGCTCCATTAATCTGGATGCCGCTCTGGTGCTGGAACAGTTAAAAACTATGACAATAAAGCAGGAAACAAATTTATCAAAGTAAAAAAGAAATAAGAAAGGAAGTTTTTATTGTGAGTAAGCAGGCAAAAAAAGAAGAACGAAAAAAAGCCCGTGAACTGGAACGGCAGCAGCAGGAGCAAAAAGAAGCCAGAAAAAACATGCTGCAGAAAGTTCTGATTGCAGCAATCGCCATCACCGGTGCGCTGATCTTTTTTCTGAAAAGAGCGTATATTGGTTATTTTCTGGGTGCCGTAGCGATTCCTTACGGGGTATATGGCATGTTTGTTCCGTATAAAAGTGCCAGAGAATATGCAAAACAGGGTTATGACCGTGTTTATTCCGTTCAGTTCGGCTCCCTGATGTTTTCTCTGGGGGTTCTCGGTATTATTTACAGCAAAATGCTGCCGGATATGGCCGGAAATAAATTATTCCTGATAGCTCTGCTGGTTTACATGGTCTTTTTCTTTGTTGTACTGAATCTTCTGCAGAAACGCTATATCAAACCGCCTGTAGTTGATTCGGATGCACCAACACTGGAAGAACTGGCACAGATGGCTAAAGAAGCAAAAAAAGAAGCCAAAGAGGCAAAGAAAAAAGAAAAACAGCAGTAACAAACCATACAAACAACGACCGGACAAGCAGAATTCGATTTCTGCCTGTCCGGTCGTTTTGATTTTAATATTTCATAATCCTTACTGCATTTAAAATAGCCAGAACTGCTACCCCTACATCGGCAAACACGGCCATCCACATCGTAGCCATGCCCAGTGCGCCTGCCAGAAGCACTGCCAGTTTTACCGCCAGTACAAACACTATATTCTGCTTTACAATTGCTCTAGTTTTCCGCGCAATCTGTACGGCATCCACTAGCCGGCCGGGCTGGTCGTTCATAATTACCACATCAGCCGCCTCAATAGAAGCATCCGAACCAAGGCCGCCCATTGCAATCCCGACATCAGCACGGGCCAGTACCGGTGCATCGTTTAACCCGTCCCCGGTGAAGGAAACTGTCCCGTTTTTATGTTTCTGCTGTAAAATCTGTTCCAGACATGCTACCTTGTCTCCCGGCAGCAGCTGGCTGAACACGCTGGTGATTCCAAGCTGTTCCGCTACTCGCTGTGCAGTACCCGGATTATCACCGGTCAGCATTATGATATTTTTTACGCCCAGTTTTCGCAGATTTTTTACCATATCGGCTGCATCCGGCTTCACTTCATCGGCAATTACAAGATATCCGCCGAAAACACCATCCACTGCCACATACACGATGGTCCCTTCGTCTGTAACAGCTGGACAGCTGATCCGTTCCCGCTCCATCAGCCTCTGACTGCCAACCAGAACCCGTTTTCCGTCCACAATCGCCGAAATCCCGTATCCTGCCAGTTCTTCCGCCTGAAGCAGGCTAGCTGCCGGAATCTCCCGTGTATTGGCAGTTCTCACTGCCTCTGCAATCGGATGACTGGAAATACTTTCTGCACAAGCCGCATAATAAAGCAGCTCTTCCTCTGTAATACCATCTGGATGAATTGCCAGAACCGAAAAACTTCCTTTGGTTA
>DAISWV010000127.1:0-4851 GCA_036826195.1 Peptococcaceae bacterium
AACGGGTTTTGGGCTGTTAAAAATCAGCGATTATGACAATGAGATAGACAGAATTATGGCAGGGATCGGGTAGACCCCTGCCGTTTTGTTACCGCAAATGCTTATTTGCCCTCCACCTGGTACCAGGCGTTTTCGGTGATGATATCCTGCATCGGCAGGTCGTATGGATCGGCTGGCAATGGGGCCGTATGCATCTGGCATTCGTAAGCCAGAGCGATGCGTCGGGCGGAAGGGTTCACCCTTGCCAGATAGCGGTCATAGTAACCGGCGCCAAAACCAAGGCGTGTCCCGGTATGATCAAAGGCGATACCGGGTATAATACATAAATCAATTTCGGAAGGATCTACAATCTGCTGCAGTGATTCTGGCAGCTCTCCAATTCCGTAGCGGTTGGGAACCAGCTGCTCAAAGGATGTGAGGATACTCATTTCCATCAGCCCTCCCGATGGCGCGCAGATGGGAAGCAGCATAGTTTTGCCTTCCTGCCAGCCCTGGCGGTAAATGGCGTTTGTAGCTGCCTCGTTCTGAAAAGAAAGATACAGCATAACAACCTGGCTTTCTTTCCAGAAGGAGGATGCAAACAGGCGCTCGGCAATGGCGGCGCTGTGGGCGTTTACCTCTTCTGGATGCAGGCTGTTTCGAATTTTTATGTAATGCTGGCGCAGTGCCTGCTTTTGGGAGCGAATAAAATTATTCATAGAAATCCCATCCTTTCAGCAGGATTTTTTTTCGCTTACAGCGAACAGAATGGAGTGTGAAAAATCAGGTTTTGATGATGTCGCGAAGCGGTATATACAGCCGCTTTTAGCGGACTACTATTATTATAAATTAATTTTCCGTTTTGGCAAATTTTTTTCTAAAATCCCTTGCATTTTTTTGGCAAGATGCTATTATATATAATGTTAGCACTCAATAGGTTAGAGTGCTAACAAATCGAAATGTTAACAAATATGATTTTTCATAGTTCTATAATTTTAAGGAGGCTTTTTTATTATGAGTATCAGACCAATTGGTGACAGAATCGCAGTAAAACCTGTAGCGGTGGAAGAAAAAACAAAGAGCGGCATTGTACTGCCTGGCTCTGCACAGGAAAAACCGCATCAGGGTGAAGTTGTTGCAGTAGGCAGCGGCTATGTGTCCCAGGCAACTGGTCAGAGAATTCCACTGGAAGTAAAAGTGGGCGATAAAGTTGTGTATGGCAGACATGCCGGCGTTGATGTGAAATTTGATGGCGAAGAATTAATCCTGTTAACCGAAAACGATATCCTGGTTGTTCTGGAATAGTTTTAGGAAACATTTTTAGGAGGCAAATAAAAAATGGCAAAAGAAATTCGTTTTGGCGAAGAAGCAAGAAAATCTCTGGAAGTTGGCGTTAACGCTGTTGCAGAAGCAGTAAAAGTAACATTAGGGCCTAAAGGCCGTAACGTGGTATTAGGCAGAAAATTCGGCGCTCCGGTTATCACAAACGACGGTGTATCCATTGCGCGTGAAATCGAACTGGAAGATCCATTTGAAGATATGGGCGTACAGCTGTTAAAAGAAGTAGCTACCAAAACAAACGATGTAGCAGGTGATGGTACCACAACCGCTACCGTACTGGCGCAGGCTATGGTACGCGAAGGTTTAAAAAACGTGGCTGCCGGTGCAAACCCAATGGTAATCCGTCAGGGTATGCAGGCTGCTGTTGAAAAAGCAGTTGATGCAATCGGCTCTTTAAGCCAGAAAATCGAAACAAAAGAAGAAATCGCTCAGGTAGCAAGTGTTTCCTGCGATGACCAGAAAATCGGTGAACTGATTGCAGAAGCTATGGAAGTAGTAGGCAAAGAAGGCGTAATCACCGTAGAAGATTCCCAGACCTTCGGCACTACTTTAGATGTTGTAAAAGGTATGCAGTTTGACCGCGGCTACATTTCTCCATACATGGTAACCGATACAGAAAAAATGGTATCTGTACTGGAAAATCCGCTGATTCTGCTGACCGATAAAAAAATCAGCAACATTCAGGAAATCCTGCCGGTTCTGGAACAGGTTGTGCAGGCAAACCGTCCACTGCTGCTGATTGCAGAAGATGTAGAAGGCGAAGCATTAACCACCATGCTGTTAAACAAACTGCGCGGCACCTTTACATGTGTAGCGGTTAAAGCACCAGGCTTTGGCGAACGCAGAAAAGAAATGCTGAAAGATATCGCGATCTTAACAGGCGGTACTGTTGTAACAGATGAACTGGGCTTCAAACTGGAAGATACCACTCTGTCTATGCTGGGCCGTGCTGCAAAAGTTACCGTTGGCAAAGAAAACACCACCATCGTGGAAGGCGGCGGCGACAAAGCGGAAATCGAAGCTCGCGTAGGTCAGATTCGTGTACTGGCGGAAGAAACCACATCCGAATTCGACCGCGACAAATATATGGAACGTATTGCAAAACTGGCTGGCGGCGTAGCGGTTATCCATGTTGGTGCTGCAACCGAAACCGAATTAACCGAGAAAAAACACCGCATTGAAGATGCTCTGGCTGCTACCAAAGCTGCGGTAGAAGAAGGCATCGTACCAGGCGGCGGTACTGCTCTGTTAAACATTCTGCCTGCTCTGAACGAAATCAAATTAGATGTGGACGATGCACAGACTGGTGTAAATATCATCAAACGTGCACTGGAAGAACCAGTTCGTCAGATTGCATTCAACGCTGGTAAAGAAGGCTCCGTAATCGTTGAAAAAGTAAAAGCACTGCCATTAGGTCAGGGTTACAACGCTCGTACCGATGTTTACGAAGATATGATTAAAGCAGGTATCGTAGACCCTGCAAAAGTTACCCGTTCCGCTCTGCAGAACGCAGCTAGTATCGCATCCATGATTTTAACAACCGAAAGTCTGGTTGCCGATGTAACAAAAGAAAATCCAATGCCAATGGATGGCGGCATGGGCATGATGTAATCGGCGGTATCGCACATTACAGGCATTGCATAACAAGTAAAAAAGAAGGACTGTTTCTCCTGCGTGAGAGACAGTCCATTTTTTATGGTTTTTATTTTAATGATGCGCCGTGAGGAATCACGAGCTGCATAGCGGCTGGAACAATTTCGGCTTCCAGATTGCGCAGATGATTGATGTTGCCGTCAAAGCCGGTAACGGTATCCTCCGGCATGGTGATGGTCACTTTGCGGCATTTGCGATAATCCACCCAGCGGTCAATGCCTTTTTTCTCAAGATAGGTGCCTTTCTGAAAGGCGGATACAAACCGCAGAAGGGTCAGGCGTGATAGTCTGCGGCACAGGCAGATATCAATCAGTCCGTCATGCACCGATGCTTTTGGAGCGCCGCGGAAGGAGCCGCCATAGGTCTGCCCGTTTGCAATCGCTGCAAAGAGATACTCATCGTGTATTGGTTCGCCATCATCAATCTGTACCGTAAGCGGATAATGCATCCGATGGAAGAAGCAGTACAGAATGGATGCGATATAGGCTTTTTTGCCGGACAGAAACGGAATGCGGCGGAACCGGTTCATATTGTAGGCAATGTCCGCGTCAAAGCCGATGTTGCATACATTGGACACATACTGACCGTTGCATCGAATCAGATCCAGCGGAACGGCTTGGCCGTTTATCTGCGCTTCTACATCCAGAAGGCTTTCTGGTGAGAGGATGTTTTTAATAAAATCGTTTCCGCTGCCGCATGGAAATACGCCGACTGGTGCTTTGCCTGCAGCGCCGTTGATGACTTCAAAAAAGGTTCCGTCACCACCGCAGGCAAACAGCACAATGGGTTCGCCTTTGTGTGTTTCAATACATTCTGCTGCAATGCGGGTGCCGTCTCCGGCCTGGCGTGTAAAATGCAGCTCATAGCGTTCGGTAGGGAGTGCAGCGCGAATATTATTTACCAGTTTGGCCTGAAGCGTACTGGTGCCGGCTGCGGGGTTGATAATAAATATATATTTCGTGTCTGGATTCATAGCAGTACCTCATAATATCAATCAGAATCATATCCATCAGAATAACATCAGACAGAATAACATTCATCAGAGATTTACAGTTACATCATACCAGTATTACCGTTCGGGATGCAAGCAGAATCCGTCAAAAAATATCGAAACCATGTAAAGTGACAGGCAGCGCTGCAGTTTGCGGTATCTCGTATAAAGAAGAAGCGGACACTGAAAATCTGTCATGGCATCCCGCTATCAAATAAAGCGGATGATTATTGGATGTATAAAAAATATTATTGCTATAGATGACTTGAATTATCTGTACATTCCAAAAAATACTTATTGACAAATTAAGTTAGTTATATTAAACTACTAATAGGAAGAGCAAAGGGAATCGCTGGATTCTCTTTTAGCAGTTTTTATTTTTTTATTTTAAGGATGGTGATTACTATGCCGTTAACGATGGCTCCATTAGGTGAAGAAAGAATTATTCTCAGAATTACAGGTCGTGATCATGTGCAGAAGCATCTGGCCAATCTGGGCTTTGTAACAGGCGGGAGTGTAACGGTTATCTCCGAGATGGGCGGCAACATGATCCTTAAAGTGAAAGAAGCAAGAGTTGCGTTAGATAAAGCAATGGCAGGGAGAATCCTGGTGTAATGCCAGGGTTTTCTGCTGATTTGACAAACAGGGAGGGAAGAACAGTGCAGACATTAAAAGATGCAGCGGTAGGGAGTACCGTAACCGTAAAAAAACTGGAGGGCGACGGTGCGGCAAAGCGTCGTATTATGGATATGGGGATTACCAAAGGCGTAAGTGTGTATGTTCGTAAAGTAGCGCCGCTGGGGGATCCGATTGAAGTTACCGTACGCGGTTACGAGCTGTCTCTGCGCAAGGCTGAGGCAGAAAAAATTATTGTAGAATAAATTTGC
>DAISWV010000128.1:0-4841 GCA_036826195.1 Peptococcaceae bacterium
AGTATATGCCTAACTTTGAAGAAGAAAAAGAATTAATCCGTTGTTCCTTTTGCGGAAAGACTCAGGATCAGGTCAAAAAAATCATTGCAGGGCCAGATGTATATATCTGCGATGAATGTGTAAATCTGTGCCAGGAAATTGTACTGGAAGAACTGGGCAGCGATATCGAAATTGATATTTCGGAAATTCTGAAACCGGCAGAAATTAAAGAGATTCTGGATACGTATGTAATCGGGCAGGATGAAGCGAAAAAAACACTGGCGGTATCGGTATATAACCATTACAAACGTATTAACAGCACCGTAGGAAACGACGATGTAGAATTACAGAAATCTAACATCTGTCTGATTGGGCCAACCGGCAGCGGGAAAACTCTGCTGGCACAGACACTGGCAAGAATTCTGAAAGTTCCATTTGCAATTGCCGATGCGACTTCGTTAACCGAAGCCGGTTATGTAGGGGAAGACGTGGAAAATATTCTGCTGAAAATTATTCAGGCGGCAGATTATGATATGGAAATGGCGCAGAAAGGGATTATTTATATCGATGAAATCGATAAAATTGCCCGCAAGAGCGATAATCCATCTATTACCCGTGATGTTTCCGGCGAAGGGGTACAGCAGGCGCTTTTAAAAATTGTAGAAGGCACGGTTGCAAACGTACCGCCGCAGGGTGGTCGTAAACATCCGCATCAGGAATTTATCCAGCTGGATACCAGCAATATTTTATTTATTCTGGGCGGCGCATTTGACGGCCTGGAAAAAATTATTGAAAACCGGATCGGGAAAAAAGGTCTGGGCTTCAATGCCGAAGTAAAAACAAAAGAAGAGAAAAAACAGAACAATCTGCTGAAAGAGCTGATTCCGGAAGATTTGTTGCGCTTTGGTCTGATTCCGGAATTCATCGGCCGTGTGCCAGTGATTGTGACACTGGAGGCGCTGGATAAAGATGCATTAATCCGGATTCTGACTGAACCGAAAAATGCATTGATTAAACAGTATCAGCGTCTGATGAAAATGGATCATGTGGAGCTGGAATTTACCGAAGATTCTCTGGTTGCCATTGCAGAAGCGGCTCTGAAACGCAATACCGGTGCTCGTGGGCTGCGTTCTATTGTGGAAAAAACAATGAACGACATTATGTACGAGGTGCCAAGCAATCCGCAGATTGCAAAAGTTGTAATTCATGCAGAATGTATCACTGAGGGCAAGGCACCGGAAGTGATTCTGCACAAAACCAGAAAGGCACAGGCGAACTAGGCTTTGCCGTAAGGTTTTTACAGCTGCAGTTTTTTATAACAGCTTTTATAAAGAATACAAAGAACTACTTCATATTTTTGAGGTAGTTCTTTTTTTCGCTCTATGCTATAATAACAGCAGAAAATATTTACAGCGGCGGCTGTAAAGGAGAATGCTTATGAAATTGCGAAAAATAATATATGGGCTTTGTTTTATTCTGATGATGTTGATTGTTTGCGGATGCGAACTGGAACTGGCCTCACCGGAAAGTCTGATTACACCGCCCAAATCTAATCAGGAAAAGCTGCAGCAGAAGCAGCTTGTGACATCGTTTCTGAGCCGGGAGGAAAGCCTGATTGTGCCGGAAGCTTTGAACGAGGCTAATGCCTATCAGTATCTGGATCTGGACCGGGATGGCGACGATGAACTGATTGCGTTTTATGCCAACAAAGAAAGTAATTTTATGCTGGGTTTTGTGATCCTGGATCAGAGCGAAGACCAGTGGTATCTGAAACATAAAGCGGTTGCCTATGGTACCGATGTGCATTTTTTTGCGGTGAAGGATCTGGATGAAGACGGGATTCTGGAAATTCTGCTGGGTGTAGATACCGGGTATGGCTCTCTGAAAGAATTATATCTCTATCAGATGACAGAGCAGGAACTGGTGGATATCACCGGCGAAGAGCATGTTACTTATGACCAGATTACGCTGGCGCATAACGAGAACAGCGGGAACGTGCTGGTAACCGCTCGTATGGATACATCGGTGCTGGAAGGCAGCAGCAATATTACCGTATATGATTACCAGTTTGGCAGTGTAACACCTGTTTATGATGAAACCTTTACCGGTTACTGCAGCGAGATGTGCTTTGATAATGTTGCAAAAGATAGCGAAGGGGTATATCTGGCTATGCGGCATAATCATTTTGTAAATATCCTCCTATTAAAAGAAACGCAGGAAGGGGTTGCCGTGGTGATGGAGCATCCGCTGCCCTATGATTATGAGGATATGAGAGCCGTGCAGCTGTTCCGTGATGAAAATAATGATGGTGTTGTAGAAATTGTATCTCTGTGGTCACCGGAATTAAATGATTCCAACAAAGGCTATGCAGACTATATTCAGGTATGGCTGCAGTGGGATGGCCTGGAAGGTCTGATTGCGGTGGATGCTGTGCTGGAAAATATCAGTGAAGGCTATCGCTTCCAGGTGCCTCTGGAATGGATGGATTCGCTCTATTATGATTTCCGCAGTCAGGATACCATCGTTTGGGCCGACTTTTATTCCGAAAACGATAACATGGAATTTGAAACCGTATTTTCGTTTGCGGCCATTGACCAGCTGGTATGGGATAGTATGGAAAAAACCGATAATATGAAAATACTGGGAAATAATCCGACAAAAAATAAAGTATACGTTGCAGAAATTCGCAAAGAGGAGTTCAACGGCTTCCAGGTGAATGACAGCCGTTTAAATGCCTGTCTGCAGATTGAAGGAGGAGAACGCAAATGACAAAAATACTGGTATTGGAGGATGAGTCCTCCATCCGCAGTTTTATTCTGGTAAACCTGAAGAAAAACGGCTTTGAAACGGTAGAAGCAGCCAGCGGCGAGGAAGCTCTGGAAAAGCTGGATCGTTCTGTCGACCTGGCTCTGATGGATGTCATGCTTCCAGGTATCAGCGGTTTTGAGGTGTGTAAACGGGCAAGAGAACAGTATCCGTCACTGGGGATTATTATGCTGACTGCCAAAGGACAGGAGGAAAACCGCATTGAGGGGCTGGAGTTAGGTGCCGATGATTATATCGTGAAGCCGTTCAGCCCGAAGGAACTGGTGGCGCGTATCAATGCGCTGGTGCGTCGGCTGAATATTATTGATACCGCTCAGCCGGTGGAGGAGGAACCGGAGGATGATGGCAAAATTGTATCCGGTAAATTTGTGATTCTTCAGGATGAGCGCAAACTGCTGAAAGACGGGAAGGAAATAGAACTGACACCGATTGAATATACACTGGTGAAATATTTTATGGAGAATGCCAACAAAGCCGTACATCGTGATGAAATTCTGAACAATGTATGGGGTTACAACTATGTGGGCGATTTTAAAATTGTGGATGTAAATATTCGACGGATTCGTCAGAAAATCGAGGATGATCCGTCTAATCCAAAATATATTGAAAAAGTATGGGGTTATGGCTATCGCTGGTCGGGGGGCGGTGAGTAACAGTGCAGAGCATTCGTAAACAGCTGGTCAGTAATTATGTGCTTGTGGCACTGATTACAGTGCTTCTGCTGGAAAGTATGTTCATGCTGGTTATCAGCCAGTATTATCTGGGCGGCGTGGAACGCACCATGATAACAGATGTGGAAACTTCAGCGAACTTTTACAACCGTTCTGCCAGTCAGGGTGATATTTATGCCAAATCCAATTACATCTTTGAAAATCTGGATATGGAAGAACGTGCTCTGGTAGAAGTTCTGGACTTAAACGGTCGAGTGGTAATTGACAGTACCGGTTCTTCTTCCGATGCACTTGTAACAACCGGGGATTTTCAGCAGGCGCTGCATGGAAATATTGAGTCCTGGACAGGACGCAGTGAGCTGAACGAACTGATTATTGCGGTTTCGGCGCCTATTTACGATGACGACAATATTGTAGGGGTATTGCGTTATGTATCCAGTTTAGAGCCAGCCTACCAGATTATTATCCGGTACCTGCTTCTTTCCCTTCTGCTCTGTGCAGCCGTTGTAGCAGTGGCCTTTATTTTAGCCCGTACGATGTCAAAACGTATTCTGGTACCAATTCAGGAACTGGTGCGTGTTACCGAGGAAGTTGCTCTGGGGAACTATAAAGTAACGGCCATCAAATATCATAACGATGAAATCGGGCAGCTGGTAGATGCGGTAAATATTATGACAAAAGAAATCACCCGTGCCGATCAGGCGAAAAGTGAATTTATTTCGTCTATTTCGCATGAACTGCGGACACCGCTGACTTCGATAAAAGGCTGGGCAGAAACCATGCAGGATATGAAGGATGAGCCGGAAATTATCGACGAAGGGCTGGGGATTATCAGCAAGGAGACCGACCGTCTGATTATTCTGGTAAATGATCTTCTGGATTTCTCCCGCCTGCAGGCGCATCGTATTGAACTCAAAAAAGAAGAGTTTTCGATTAACCATCTGCTGGCCGATATTCATAATCAGTTCGCTGTGCGCTGTCATCAGGAACGTGTAAGAATGACGCTATTGACCGATAATAACGAGAGCTGGGTATTTGCCGATTACAACCGGTTAAAACAGGTGTTTATTAATATTGTAGATAATGCCATGAAATTTACCATTGGCCGGCCGAAGGCAGAAATTAAAATCAGCAGCCAGGTGCTGGATGACCAGATTGTCATGATTATTGAAGATAACGGCAGCGGGATTTCGCCGGAAGATTTAAAACGGGTAAAAGAGAAATTCTATAAAGGCAGCAGCAATAAAAGCGGTACCGGGCTGGGGTTATCCATTGCCAGTGAAATTATGGAGCTGCATGGCGGCAAAATGCTGATTGACAGTACCCAGGGCAAAGGTACCAAAGTAGTACTGGTTATGCCGTATT
>DAISWV010000129.1:0-4838 GCA_036826195.1 Peptococcaceae bacterium
GTTAAAAACACAAAGTGATTTTACAAGTAAATTAGTTTCACTTGTTTTGCCGATAACTTTTCAGCAATTCATGCTTGCCTTAGTCAGTGCAAGCGATGCTTTAATGCTTGGAAAGTTATCGCAAAATGTTTCTTTCCATGGCAGAAGATGTTCGCGTTGTGATGATTAAACTGGCCGATAGACTGCACAATATGCGTACGCTGCGTTTCCAGAGCGAGGAAAAACAGAGAGCGATTGCGCAGGAAACGCTGGAAATCTATGCGCCGATTGCAAACCGTTTAGGTATCTCGAAAGTAAAATGGGAACTGGAGGATTTATGCCTTCGTTATCTGGAACCGGATGCGTTTTATGATTTAGTGGAACGCATTGCGATGAAACGTGATGAGCGAGAGGAATACATTCAGAATATTATCAGCCAGATGACAAAAGAACTGGATAAAGTGGAAATCAAGGCGGAAATTTCCGGACGTCCGAAACATTTCTTCAGTATCTATAACAAAATGAAAAAACAGAATAAAGATTTAGACGAGCTGTACGATTTAATCGCAGTTCGCCTGCTGGTAGATTCGGTAAAAGACTGCTATGCAGCGCTGGGGATTGTGCATACATTGTGGCGTCCGATTCCAATGCGTTTTAAAGATTATATTGCTATGCCGAAACCGAATATGTATCAGTCTCTGCATACAACCGTAATTGGTCCAAACGGTGACCCGTTTGAAATTCAGATTCGTACCTATGAAATGCATCATACCGCGGAATATGGGATTGCGGCGCACTGGATTTACAAAGAAAGCGGCGGCAGTGAAATCAGTAAAGATAATTCCCAGTTAAGCTGGCTGGAACAGATTAAAGAAATGCAGAGTGAGGCAAGTGACAGCAAGGACTTCCTCAGCTCACTGAAAATTGACCTGTTTAGCGATACGGTATTCGTATTCTCTCCAAAAGGTGAGGTGTATGAGCTTCCGCAGGGTTCCGGCCCACTGGACTTTGCTTATAAGGTTCACTCCGGCGTCGGCAACAGCTGTATGGGTGCGAAGGTCAACAAAAAAATTGTACCGCTGGATTATCAGCTGAAAAACGGTGACATCGTAGAAATTTTAACATCCAAGCAGGCAAAACCGAGTCTGGACTGGGTAAATATGTGCAAAACCAGTCAGGCACGCAACAAAATCCGGCAGTGGTTCAAAAAAGAAGGCCGTGAAGAGAATCTGCTTCGCGGGAAAGATCTGCTGGAAATTGAACTGAAGAAAAAAGATGTAGAGCCGTCAGCTGTTCTGAACAAACAGGAAACTCTGGTGGAAATGGCAAACCGTATGGGGTATTCCAGCTGGGACGATGTTTGTGTAGGTATCGGCAATGGCAGTTTAACACCGCTTCAGGTAGCTAACAAACTGTATGATGAATATCAGAAATATCATAAAGTGAAACCGGAAGAGGAAACGGTAGAATCCCTGTTGGCAAGCAAAGCAAACAAAGAGGTGCGGCGCAAAAATCAGGATGCTGCCAAAGGCAAAGGCTCCGGCGGTATTATTGTGGAAGGCTTCGAGGGAATCCCAACCCGTTTTGCTTCCTGCTGCAAACCTCTGCCGGGAGATCCGGTTGTGGGATATATTACTCGCGGTCGTGGTGTGACCATTCATCATTTAGATTGTCCAAACATTAAAGGCGGCATGGTGAAAGAGGCAGACCGTTATGTGCATGCCTACTGGGATATGGAAGATTCAGGCATTTATCAGGTTGAAGTGTTTGTTATTGCTATTGACCGTCCAAAAATCACACCAGAGGTTATGAGTTTAATCAATGACTCCAAGGTGCATATCACGGCAATCAGTTCTCGTGTAAAAGAAGGCAAAACTTATATGAACATCAGTATTGAGGTTCGCAATCTGGATCAGGTAATTCTGATGATTGACAAAATCAAGAGTATCAGCGACGTACTGGAAGTAAAACGTACCATCGCGGACTAATCAAATTCGGAGAAACAGAAACGGAGAAGGGTATATGCGAGCAGTGGTACAGAAAGTATCTCAGGCAAATGTAGTTGTTGCCGGGGAGTGTACAGGAGAAATTAAACAGGGGCTGATGGTTCTGTTAGGTGTTACGCATGATGATACCGAGCAGGATGCCCGTTATATGGCGGAAAAAATCGCCAACCTCCGCATCTTTGAAGATGCCGAGGATAAACTGAATCTGTCTGTGAAGGATATCGGCGGCGCAGTGCTGTCGGTATCCCAGTTTACATTGTATGGGGACTGCAGGAAAGGTCGCCGGCCAAGCTTTACGGAAGCGGCACGGCCGGAAGCAGCCAATGCGCTGTATGAACAGTTTAATGCCTTTCTGGAGGAAGAAGGCGTACCGGTTGCAACCGGGCGTTTTCAGACCCATATGGAAGTGTCGCTGGTCAATGACGGACCGGTAACCATGCTGTTAGACAGCAGAAAGAATTTTTAATCCGTGACTTCGAGGGAGGATAGCTCCATGATGAAAATTGACAATCTGGTGGTTGGACCTATTGAAACCAATTGCTATATTTTAAGCGACACAGAAAGCAAAGAGGCGGTTATCATTGATGCCGGTGATGATGCAGATCTGATTCTGCGTTATATTGAAAACCATGGACTGAATGTGAAATATATTCTGAATACCCACGGGCATTTTGACCATATGCAGGCCAACGATGAAATACGGGATAAAACAGGGGCGCCGTTAGCCATCCATGCCGATGATGTAGAACTTCTGCTTCATCCGGAAAAAGTCAGTGCGGGAATGTTTATGCAGGTAAAAAGCTGTCGGGAACCGGAGAAAATTCTTCACAACGGTGATGTAATTTTCTTTGGCGGATATCAGCTGCAGGTGATTTATACACCTGGGCATACTCGTGGAGGATGTTGCTTTTACGAAGCAAAAGAAAAAGTCTGCTTTACCGGTGATACCTTATTCCGCGGCAGCGTAGGCCGCACGGATTTATATGGCGGCAATATGGCTACACTGCGCAATTCGGTAAAAGAACGTCTGAGTGTTCTGCCGGATGATGTGACGATTTATCCAGGGCATGGTCCTGAAAGCGATATGGCTTTTGAACGTCGTGCGAATCCGTATCTGTAAGGCATGGTGTAAATCATGAAACCAGAACCTATTAAAAAAGATGACAAATATAGTATGAATACGATACAGATGCCGCGCTTTTATCTGCCAGAATGTTACAATGCGTATCGACAGGTGCTTTTTGATGTGGTTCGCATATTCTTTCCACAGTTTCAGTGGACAGAAGAAGCGGAGCTGTCAGAACTTTCTGCGCAGCAGATTTCTGTGAAAACGATTCAAATAGAACAAAATGAACAGACCTGGGCTCTTTCCATTGGCGAAAACAGGTCTGTTTTCCATGTAGAAGGGCTGGATGAAAATCAGCGCAGACGCCTTTTAAAACAGAGGCTCTATGCTTTTTTGCAGGAATATACCAGTCAGAAAGAACATCCATGGGGGATTATGACAGGGGTGCGGCCGACTAAAATTGTGCATCGCTGTCTGGATGAACACATGAGTGAGGAACAAATCCGAGATATGCTTCAGCAGGATTATCTGATGAACGAGGATAAAACAGATCTGCTTTTAGATGTTACTGCCCGGCAGAGAAACTTTCTGTTAAGCAGGGAAGAGGCAAAAGAAAAGGTAAGTATTTATCTAAGTATTCCATTCTGCCCGACACGCTGTGCTTATTGTTCGTTTCCGGCTTTTGCGCTTCCAAAACCAAAACTGCAGGAGGAATATCTTACTAATCTGCTGCGTGAATGCAGAGCTGTCGGTGAAGCACTGCGCCAGAGCAGAAAAGAGATTCAGACGATTTATATTGGTGGCGGTACACCAACTAGTTTATCTGAGCCTCAGCTGGCTCGTTTATTAGAAGGGGTGCAGAATTATTTAGGCGGTGATACACTGGCGGAGTTCACCGTAGAAGCTGGCCGCCCGGATACGATTACGCGCGAGAAACTGCATATTCTGCACGATTATAAAGCAGGGCGCATCAGCATCAACCCACAGAGCTTTTTACAGAAAACACTGGATGCCATCGGGCGGCGACACAGCGTAGAGCAGATTTATGAAGTGTATGATATGGCGCGGCAGATTGGCTTTGACAGTATCAATATGGATTTAATCACTGGACTTACCGGTGAAACAGCAGATGACTTTGCGTACAGCCTGGAACAGATTGCCCGCTTAAAACCGGAAAATGTTACCGTGCATACCCTTGCGATTAAACGCACCGCAAGGCTTGCGCTGAATCAGTTTTCCGATGCCCAGAGCCGCGTTGTGGAGGCCATGCATAAACGTATGAACCAGTGGCTTGGCGGTACCGGTTATGTGCCGTATTATCTCTACCGGCAGAAACACATGATCGGGGATCAGGAAAACACCGGCTACTGCCTGCCGGGCAAAGAATCCCTCTATAATATTCTGATGATGGAGGAGCGGCAGACCATTTTCGGCCTTGGCGTCGGCTCCACTTCCAAATATGTAAACACTGCCGACTGGACACTGACCCAGAGCAGCAATCCGAAAGACTTGATTTTCTATAACCAGCGCATCGATGAGATTATCAATAAGAAAATCGAAAAGATTCGTGAGATGTGTAAAACAGAGTAATATAAAAAGAAAAGGCTTCTGCAGGATTATCCCGCAGAAGCCTTTATTTTGTAAATCAAATTAGTCAGCGATTTCGTTGGTGGTCCATTCAAATTCGCCGAATTTCAGGTTGGCTACCAGATTGGTTAAGTCTGGGCGGCCAAAATACTGCATATCGCCCTGTGGGTTTACAGCCATCAGAACGATTGGTTTATGGA
>DAISWV010000130.1:0-4829 GCA_036826195.1 Peptococcaceae bacterium
GACGGCAGTGTTACCTGGCTGTTAATCGCATCTTCTCTGGCATGGGGGCTTGGTTACTTTGGCCAGCCGCACATCCTGGTGCGTTTCATGGCAATTGAAAAACCAAAAGATATCAAACCGGCAACCATCGTTGCTATGGTATGGGTATCCATCACCTTATTTGCCGCTGTTATGATTGGGCCTCTGGGGCACCTGTTCCTGGATGCACCTTTAGCAGACGGCCAGCACGAAACCATCTTTATGGTACTGATTAACTCGATGTTCAGCCCTATTTTAACTGGTGTATTCATGTCTGCAATCCTGGCAGCTATCATGTCTACCGCAGCGTCCCAGCTGCTGGTTGCTTCTTCCGCACTGTCCAACGACCTGTACAAAGGCCTGTTCCGTAAAAACGCGTCGGAAAAAGAAACCATGAACGTAAGCCGTATTGCCGTACTGGTTATCTCCTTTACTGCAATCTTCCTGGGGATGGATCCAAACAGCTCCATCTTTGGGATCGTAAGCTTTGCATGGGCTGGGTTAGGCGCTTCCTTCGGTCCAGCTGTACTGATGAGCCTGTACTGGAAACGCATGACCTTAAAAGGTGCCATTGCCGGCGTTATCACCGGTGCTGTAGGCAGTGTTGTCTTCTACTGGCTGAAAGTAAACGTAGGCGGCATCTTCTCCGTATACGAACTGCTGCCTGCTTTCATTCTGGCAATCGCAGCTATCGTAGTATTCTCCCTGCTGGATAAAGAACCATCCAAAGATATGGTGGATGAATTTGATGCAGCAGTGAAACATTCCAAAGAAAACTAATCGTCAGATTTACTGAAAAACAAATCGGGCTGTGCCATACGGCACAGCCCTTTCTTTGTCTATTTTTCTATCATCAAAATAAAACTGCTTATGTGTAATCTTCAACCGCCGTACCCACTGGAATACCGCCATAACTCTGCAGCGCATACATATTGCCTTCTTTACGGAAATCTGCAAAACCGGTTAACGAAATCTGATACAGCTGCACATATGGCTCCAGAATTTCTTCGGCTGCCTTCATAAATTCATTCCAGTCGTAGCAGATGCAATCCAGATATGCATACTGATACCCGGAAGCACTGCCCACACATTCCCCCAGGCCTCGCTCCGCCAGTACTTTATTCAGCTCCTCCTCGATAGCACCGCGCACATTAACTCTCTGCCCCTCATCAATATCCGCACTGGTATAAAACAGAAAGCCCCAGATAACGCCTTCCGCTTCCGCCTCCTGATACGGTTCGTTCTCGCCGGTATAATAGCCGTTTAAAATCGTCAGTGCAGCAGCAGATGTATTGCCGAAGTAAATATCATCCCGTAAATATAGCTGATGTTCGGGAGGTTCCATGGTATAACTGGTATACAGCCCCAGCGGGTCATCCTGCGGAGGCAGCTGACCATTCATCTGCAAATCCAGAATATAATCTGCCAGTTCTGAAAGCATGATGCACGGTTCCATTGCAGGCTGCTCCATCACATTTACATATTCCACATTGCTCATCAGACACAGTTCACCTACACACTGCTCTAAAAGGGCACAGAATGCCGTATAAGCAGCGCTGGCACCGAGTGAAAGCAAATCCTCACTGTACGCCTCAACGCCCATTCTGCCATCCGCTAAAAGCACAGGCCACACCTGAATATCGGCCGCTCTTAAAGAGGCACCTTCCACCTGCAGTACAGCCTGCTCCGGAAAATCTGCCGGCGGGACACCAATCACAAATTCCCAGCGTTCTGCCAGTTCCTCAGGAGCTGCCAGCCTCCAGTAAGCCAGCTGATACAACCGACTGCCGCTTCCATCAGGTGAAACAATCAGCTCATAATAATCCTCTCTGCGGTTCAGATGAAAAATCGGCCTTGAAAATACATTCAGCAGCAGTCGATACATAAACAGACGACTATGCCCCGAATCCGGCTCGCTGTCCATCAGATATCGCAATTCATATTCGTGTTCACAAAACAGATCCCAAAAATCCGCTACACGCTGTTTAAACGAAACCGTAGATACCAGTTCCTGCTCTGTTTCAATCATGTAAGATTCGCTCCTGTTGTTTAAAACTGAATCTGAATGCTGTGGCCTTCAACCGCTACACCATCGCCCCGTTTCAGAGGATATTTCTGGTCAACCTCAAACCCGATGGTTTCACCGCTTTTCAGTGTAATATCGTCTTCGAGCACATAATAGGCCACTTCGTATAAAAAGTCGCGTAATTCTTTATCGGTACGTTTGCTTGCCAGAATTTCAAGCTCATCTTTCCCGAAGGCATCCATGCCAATTGTGTAAGCGTTATTGCCGTTTTCATTCTGATACGTGCCAAAATAAATCCAGTTATGCAGCGGCAGTCTGCCCTGCTTCATTTCCTGTACAATCTGCTGATAGAAAAGCGGTTCCTGTACGGTGCCCGATGTGTACGCACCAATCGCATTGCCGCTTTCCAGGCAGGACGACATAATTTTCACGTAGGTTTTACCGGCCTCTACCGGTTCCATATCTCTAGGCATAACCGCTACCATTAAATGCGCCACATGTTTTGCAGCCGCTTCGGAGGCACCTGCCCACATATAGTTGTTCTTAGCAAAACGTTCCGCTTCCCCGTCAGGAATCGGTTCCGGCATATAACCTACCGCCACCATAGCCCCAGGCATATCAAAAACCAGATTTCCATCCTGAACTTCAGGCGCAGTCAATACATCCATACTTGCTTCTGCAAGCAGATCATCCAGCCAGTCACCAGCTGCACCGCCTTCTACCACAATCTGCTCCTCAGGGCTTTCCTCTGGCGCAATTCCCCAGTCCTGCTTCAGACGATCAGCCAGTGCTGTGAGATTGTATCCAGGTCCGTCCAGCAGGATAAAACCGCAGAAACTCCCTGTATAATTACGTTTTTCCATAGCGCTGTGTTCTTCGTTTAATACAGCATCCGGATTATTTTCAAATTTCAGCATACGAATACTCCTTTCAGATTACATACTCCTGCTCATAACAAGCTGCTCCACCGATATTCCGATGGAGCAGCCCGCCTATCGAATCTTAACGATTCGCCATTTTTTCATTTGCTTCTTCCAGACTTGCATAGCCCATCTGGCCAATCATGTTCTGCAGGTTGGCAATTGCCATATTATAATGTTTTTCCAGACAAGCCAGTGTGTGTGCATGCAGTTTCATGATAGTATCGGTAGAATAGGTTTTCAGCTCGCAGCGCAGATAGGTTTCAAAAGATGTTACATACATAGTGTCATCTTTGCTGCTTAACGGACGGCCTTTTGCACGCAGATTCGGATATTTTTCATCGGCTTCCTGCTGCCAGTCCATGTTGATATCCACAATTTCCTGAATTTTTGCCATTACCTGAGGCTGGATTTCCGGCAGGAACTGTTTAATCTGTTTAAACTCCATTGGATGGGTGCTTTCCATCATATATGCATATTTTTCTGTCAGCATATTGCGGCCCATATAGCCGGCTGTTGTCAGGTCATTCAGATAACTTTTCAGCACATCCTCCGACCAGGTTTTCAGCTGGCTGGAACGCATAATTTCAAATTCTCTCGGATTATTCTGGCAGTCTGCACGGCCGCCGTTATTCTGTACTTCATTAAATTGTGCCCATTCCTGTGCAACAATCTGTGCAATTAATTCCTGTGTCATGTAAAGATCCTCCCTAGTAAATCAATGCTTCTGTTTTTACAATTTTATCTCTAATATTCGATATATTCTGTGTACTATTATAACGAATTTTCATAATTTTTCAAGCGGAAACGCCAGATTAAAAAAGCGTTACTGCATCCACGGATTCGTTGTCCGAAGCCCCTCATGGGCAATACGGCCATGCACCTGAAGCCCGTGTTCAATTAACGATGCATCAAAGCTGTCACTCAGCCCCTGCCGCCTTAACTCCGCAATCAGCAGGCTGCAGATTTCCTGCATAATCTGTATTTTCCCTACGTAATAGTCTTCTTCCTGCATTCCGCTCTGCGGATACGCGGTTAATTCCGCAAATTTTTTTGCCACAGCCTGTCCCAGAATCGGCAGAGTGTTCATCCCATACGGCATCCATTTATAAAACGGAGCATAGCGATTATTCAGAAGATACACCGCTGAACATACATTGCGCATAAATTCTGCCTCTGTCAATACTGCTGCCGCTTTGTCACCGCGGGACAGCACACGGGGATAATTATACTGCCCGGCTTGTGCAATATTCATACAGCGTCCTGCCAGCAGTTTTTTTCGGATATCTTCCGGATAGCCCTTCTGCAATTCGGCGCGGATTGCACTGAATTTTCCCAGCAGATCCTCAAAAACCTCGCCATTTGAGGCAACCGCCAGATGATGCTCCGGTATATGAAGCCACTGTCCGATAGTTTGCGGTATATCTTCCACAGCCAGATACTTTTTATAAAATGAGCCGATTTCCAGCACACCGGTTCTGCCTGGAACCCAGCTTACCGGATAACCGCGAAAACCGCGCGGCAGGCTGTAAAGAGCCTGCTGCAGCTGCTCTCCAAAAAGAGTATAATCTTCTGCTGTGAGCCACAGACATACCGATGCACCCCAGTCATGATCCTGCGAAATTTCATCATCAAACCCGAAGCACTGAGAACCTTCCCCTGCCAGCCCTGCTGCAATCCGCGGCATAAGCTCTGCAAAGTTATGTTCCAGCATGGGCTTTACAACTTCCTCGTAAAATAAACGTGACAGTTCTAACCCTTTCATACCGTACCTCCCTGGCCTTGCTGTTCTGCTGCCAGACGGCCTGCAATTTCATAATTCTGTTTCGATATCTGATAATTGCGGCTTTCCACGCCAAAAAGGG
>DAISWV010000131.1:0-4823 GCA_036826195.1 Peptococcaceae bacterium
GCCAGATTCGTCACCGCAAGTGCAGATAATACTACCATACTTAATACTTTTTTCAGTTTTTTGTTCATGTTTGTAATCTCCTTTTTATTAAAATTAAATTGCTTCCCTTACTACATGGTTAATTTTACAATTCAATTGTTAAATACATATGCATACCAGCGTAAAGTTTATGTAAAAAACAAAAAGCACTCTGCCTCAACCTTTACAAAACCATATTTCATCACTATAATTAACATAAAGTCTATTCTGATTTTGCAGTAACAGGAGGTTTTTTATGCGTCTTGAACAATTACGCTATCTGAGTGATATTCAATACACCAATTCCATCTCCAAAACAGCCAACCGCTTCTTTTTATCCCAGCAGTCCTTATCCAATAATATCCGACAGTTGGAAAAAGAGCTTGGTGTTGTTCTGTTGGAACGCTCCCCGTTCGGCGTAGTACTGACAAAAGATGCCCGTGCACTGCTGGAATTAAGCGACCCGTTTCTGCGGCAATACGATGAGCTGCAGAATCAGTTTGCACTGCAGCGGCAGGCCGATTCGGAAGACAGCCTGAAACATATCAAAATTCTGAATTCTTCCGCATTAACCAGCATCGTTCTTCCGAAAGCTATTGCTATTTTCTCAAAGCGTCATCCACGCGTTCGTATTTCTATTAAAGAAATCCCCTATCGCGATGTTTTCCCGGCTGTGATAGACCGTACCTGCAATGTTGCATTTTTAAGTATCAATGAAGAGTATTTTCTCAGTCAGCTGAACCAGCTGGAAGATTCAGAAGCCATTCATCACAATATTATGCTGACTGACCGTCTGGTAGCCTGTGTACCAGCACACTCCCCATTAGCAGAAAAAGAGATGGTGGAGCAGTCTGATATTATGACCAGACCTTTCACCTACTTAAATATTGTGCCGCTGGTAAAAAACAAATCAGGATATTCCAATTTAGCATTGTATACTTCTAACAACATCGAATTTCATCGCCGCATTCTTCAGGAAATGGATGTCGTTTCTTTAATGCCGCGTTATGTATATGTAAATCTGTTTGAAAGTAAACACGCTGTAGCGAAACCTTTAGAAGGTGCTCAGCAAATCATTTATCATGCGACACTTTATCCAGATGCAACACCAGATCCTTTCGTCAAAGAACTGGCCAATATTGTCGCTTCGCTGCTTTAATAAAAAAACATCAAAAAAGAAGCTCTCTGTTAACATGAAATCACATTAACAGAAAGCTTCTTCTTTTTTACACAATCTTTTCAATCTGATGTTCTTCCGGGATTCTGTTCACTACAACCGGAAGCTTAATACCGCAGGCCCCTCGATCTTCACGAGTAAGGCTATCGAACAAACTGTTTTTATACGTATGTTTCATAACGTAAATATTCCGACTCTGCAGACCAAATTCACGTTGCGTTAACTCATCCAGTTCTTTTTTTATTGCCAAAAAGTCTGGCGAGTGTTTACTTTCCAGGATATAACTAAAACTATTCTCTAATGCAGCTACCTGCATTACATCAAATTCTACATGATATTTGCGTTCTATTTTATGAATTATATCTGCAAACTGATAGCCGTAAATTCTGTTATCTCCATCTTGCAGATACTCTCCGCTTTTTCCGCAGAAAATCAGGTTTGGCGTTGTACCAATAAATCCCTGTACCTGCACAATATCTTTCATATTGTATCGATACAGCCCCGAATACGTTGTAATCAGCAGCTCATAATATTTCCCGGCTTCCACTTCCCACATACAAAGAGGTTTGCCGCCATCTAACGGAAGGAATTCATAAAAGCAGGAAAACGGAGCTGCAACGCCGGTGGCACTGGCCAGTTTTGTTGGAATATTCAGTTTGCTTTCACTGGCTCCATATCCCATGTCAAAACACTTGATATATGATGGCAGACGGCGCAGAACTTCACGTGCATCGCGTCCAACAGTGGCTGATAACCAGCAGCTGACCATACTGAATTGCGGCCAGATTGCTGCAATATCGTCTGGTTCGGTAATCAGGCAGCCTTTTTGATTATACAGCTTCTGCAAAGCTTCTGCACGTTCCGGATTCGCAGGGAACGTACTGCGCAGTTTTTCGCGCACTTCCGGCAGTAATTCTACAGAAAACTGTCCTGTAGAAATATCCTGTATCATTTGTGCTCCTTCCACCACAATACGATCCAGAATACGTCCAAAATGAATCAGATTGTTGCAGAACACTTTACTAAAGCGTGTTTCCGCTAATGTATATACAGCCATCATATAGTCTCTGTCACGGGCAGAAATTCCAGGAGATTCCCAGAACTCTACCGGAAGCAGATTCATAGTTCCGGTTTTTTTTCGCATATTGCGCGCTGTCTGCCCGGATGCACGAACCACAAGCTTTCCATCATCCCGTTCTGCAACCGGTGCATAATTAGAAATTGTCAGATTTTTTGCATTCATATCCAGCGTCACCGGCAAAAGACCACTCATATAAAGCCCACGAACCGTCATAATATTTTGTTTCGCTGCATTGCCCGCTTCACTTTCCAGAAAATATTTTACCTGCCCAGTACTGCCTGTCGTCGCGATAAACAATGCGGTTTTTCCTGTAAAAAGCTGTTTTTCTGCACCATTCATTTCCGCTTCAATATAATTTCTATAATCATCGTAATCAGAAATCTGCGCAGCATTTCGCCACTGCTCCAGATTGGTGACTCCCTCTAGCTGATGATCTTTAGCATAGGCACTTCCCTGCGCAAGAAAAAGTATTTCCTCCAGCAGTTTTTCCTGAATATAGCGACAATCTGCCAGTATATCTGGCATTTCATCAAACAACGTCTTTGGATGCACTTCCTGAAGTGCCTGTGGAATCGTTCTGTAATGTTCTGCTGGCTTCTGCTCTATAACGCTTAAAATTGCGTTTTGGTATTCCTTCATCCCAACACCCCTTTTATACCGGCTGTATTATTTGAGACGCACCTTTATAAACCTGCTGAATCAAATTTTCATCCGGTATTGTCTGTGCACGAAGCGGCAGCTTAATCGTCAGAATTGTTCTGCCAAACTGCATCAGTGAATGATATAGTGTCAGACAATAGTTCTGCTTCATAATATACAGCTTCTCAAGTTCAATCTGTTTACTGGAAAGCTGCTTTTGCAATGCCTCATAAAATGCAGCTGCATCAAAATCACTATGGAATGGCTGAAGAATAATTGACAATTTTTCATCCTCAATCAGCCCCTGATAATATGTCGCAAACTGCCCGGTCTGGCACTCTGCCTCCGTCATCATCGCTTCCAGTTCATATCCATAAATACTGTTTTGTTTCAGTTCCCAGCGATCCGCAGTACGGCAGCAAAACTCAATATTAGCTGTTGTCCCAGTAAATCCATGCACTCGTACAATGTCATGCAAATTATATCGATATAATCCGGAATAAGTGGTAATCAGCAATTCATAATAGCTTCCATCTTTTAGACCTGCCATATCAACAGGTTCCCCGCCATCTAGCGGAAGAAATTCAAAATAACAGGAATATGCAGCTAAAGGAGCATATATGCAATTATCCTCCATCGGCAGATTAAACATGCCCTCGCTTGCTCCGTAACTTTCTGATATATAGCGAATTTTTTTCGGCAACCGACGCATAACATCTTTAGCCAGACGACCTACACTGCCCGACAGCCAGGCTCCTACAAATTCAAAGTCCGGCCAGATTTTTTCAACCGGCAATGTACCATAATCATCCAGCATTTTCTGTAACTCATCAGCGCGTTCCGCATCCGGCTGAAAAGATTCCGCCAGAACTTTACGATCATAATCTTGTAACTCCGCTGTCATATAACCATTTCGAATATCATCAATCATCTGCTGCGGACGCATTGCAATCCAATCCAAAAGCACCCCAAAATATGCAAGATTATTACAGAACAGCATATTGAAATGTTTCTCTTTTAATGTATACAACGCAGTTAAATAGTCACGATCATCTTCGGACATCACAGCCTCAAGAAATTCATACGGATAAACATACACCTGTGGATGCTGTTCCCATAAGCCTTTCGCTGCCTGTGAAGATGCACGCCGTACAGCCTTACCATTTGCTGCTTTTTCTACTGGAGCACTCTTATTTACTGCAGCCGTCACTGCCAGCATCTTTACATCTGGAGATGTCATAATCGGAACACTTTGCGTCAGCATCATATTCCATATATTGATTGTCAGCTGTCTTGCTTGTGCCCCTAGACGATTTTCCGCATATATTTTGCCGCTGTTGCTCATACCTGTAGAAAGCAAATAATATTCTGTTTCCAGCGATGTCAGCTGACCATTATCATTTTGCATGTTTGCATCTATATATTTTCTATAATCACTATATTCAGAGATTGGAACACGGGCACGAAACTCCTCTTTTGTCTTGATGCCAGCGAAGCCGTGATCTTTTGCATAAGCGCTGTTATTACCCAATGAAATAATATCCAGCAGCACATCATCCTGCATCTGCATTCCTTCATCAAATAAAATCTGCCATCCATTCTGATAATAATCACTCAGTTTTTCTGCAATCTTTTCCGGAACATATTTCTTTCCCATATACACTCCTCCGATTCGATACTCTTTTATAAAAATTATAGAGGATGCCAGTTAACCACGATAACAAAACCTATTCTAATGCACCATCATTGTTACAAAGTTTTTTTGTTACATTCGAATCAAAAATGCCCCGAGCAATAACTTGCCCGGGGCATTCCCTGAGAGTCACTCTAAAGAGTGCGCACTTAATTATTCAATGATGCTGGATACTACGCCAGAACCTACTGTACGGCCACCTTCACGGATAGCGA
>DAISWV010000132.1:0-4780 GCA_036826195.1 Peptococcaceae bacterium
TTTATTTTCCTGAGACCAGATCGCTGCCATTTCCGGCCGCGTATATCTATCGATCATGTGTTATAACTTCCCTTCTCCGTCAGGTTTCAGTCTGATTCGTTATTTATTCAATTACAGCTTCCTGTACTTTTTTGTTTTTTTCTTCTACCTGCTGCGCCATTTTTGCTTTATAATCTTTCAGTTTTGCGCGCAGTTCCGGTTCTTTGCCTGCCAGAATCTGAGCAGCCAGAATCCCCGCATTTTTGGCACCGTTAATAGCAACGGTAGCTACCGGAATACCGGAAGGCATCTGCACCATTGCATACAGTGCATCTAAGCCCTGCAGAGCAGTCGCATTGATAGGAACCCCGATAACAGGCAGGGTTGTTACTGCTGCCAGTACACCGCCTAAGTGAGCTGCTGCACCTGCACCTGCAATAATTACTTCGATACCGCGTTCCTCGGCTGTTTCTGCATACTGTAACGCTTTATACGGTGTGCGGTGAGCGCTTGCTACCACCAGTTCACTTTCTACACCAAACTCACGCAGCACTTTTACTGCATCCTGCATAATTTTTAAATCCGAATCGCTGCCCATCACGATTCCCACTCTTGGATTGCTCATTGTATTCCTCCTCTGTTCTTTTCAAAAGTCAAAGTATCAGAAAAATATATTATATAATAAAATTTATCTGTCTACAACCTTCTCCGGATAATTCCTGATTCACATCTGTTATGATAATAATTCTGTGTTACTCGATATCAGGCAAAGTATCTTCTACAGCCGGCATCCAGTAATCATCAATAATACTTTCGCCATAGCCATTGCCCGGAACAGCCCAGCGGCCGTTTAAATCAATCCAGCGCTCTGCAACGCCGCGCTTCACATAGTTAAACCGTGGGTCAACCAGTTCACAGCCTGCCGGAATCTTATCATCGGTCGCATAAGCGTATAAATGCTGAATATGCGCTTCAACCCCATCCGCAACTGACATAAACATTAAGCCGTGCAGACCTGGAATATACATGGCTCTATCTGGATCAACCCCGTTTAAAGCTTCTTCACCGGTATTTTCAATGCCTGATGCCCCCAGCCCGCAGAAATTATTCTGAAATGCCTGTACACGGCCGTAAAACTGAAAATAGCCCGTTTCTTTCAAGGCCTGAGCAAATGCCAGGTCACCGCGGATATTATACTTTCTCCCGATTTCCAGATACAGCTTCGCAATATTCTCAGGATACGGAGTAAAGCCAATCTCCGGATACTGAGTTTCCATCATTTTACGAATTGCCGGCTCTTTTTCCGCTAACATCGCATTAAGCTGCGCTGCCGTGGCAATGCTGTCCCCCTGAATGGACAATGCATGCCAGCCGGTAACAATATCCGCTTCTTCATCCATATCCTCTGGCGTCTCAGACACAGGCGGCTCTGGAATCTTTTCCTCCACAACCACAAGCCCTTCCTGCCAGTGCACATTACAGTTTAAGTTTTCCCCTACCAGACGAATCGGCACCATCGTACGACCGGATTCAGTAATATATGGCATACCGGTAAATGTATCGTTTGCAATTTCCTGTCCATTGATATAAATGCTGATTGGCGCATCCTCCGGCACCACGGAACCATCATCATAAACTGCAGCCTGCATACCAGGTTCATTGATTACAACCCATCGCTTATGTTCCACCCAGTTTACTTCATGACCAAGGCTTTCCCCAATCAGCCGAAGCGGCACATACATGCGATCCTCTTTTAATACAGGAGCCGCATCCAGTTCAACCGGACTATACAGCTGGTCGTTAATAATAAGCTGCGTATTGCCGTCAGCCAGCGCCTGCGTTGCGCCTGTTAAACCGAAAAGCGCCAGCAGTGCACCGGTCAGCAGAATTTTTTTATGTTTACGCACGAAATAATCGCTCCCAAATTTTTCTTATCGCCTCTTTGTATTATTATACTTTACAGTTATGCTGAAATTAGCGACACTGATTGCTATTTTATCTTAATAATTTTAGCACAATCCCACGCACTTTGTCAGCCCTTTGTGCGGTATTTATCGGCATTTTTCATGAATTTTTATTAAAATTGGCTTCCAGATCACTCCTCTTAGAAATTTTTTATTCCGGCAGGATTTTTTTATTTTGCAAAGAACTAAAGATATGATATGATGATAGTATCTATAATAAATTTTCTAACTGGAGGAATATACAAATGGCACAGAATCCTATCGTCACAATGACAATGGAAAGCGGCAACTCTGTAAAAATCGAATTATATCCAGACGTTGCTCCTAACACCGTAAACAACTTCATTCATCTGGTAAACAAAGGCTTCTACAATGGCCTGACCTTCCATCGTGTAATCTACGGATTCATGATTCAGGGCGGTTGTCCAAACGGCAACGGTATGGGCGGCCCTGGCTACAGCATTCCAGGTGAATTCACTCAGAACCGTTTCAAAAACGATCTGAAACACGAACCAGGCGTTATCTCCATGGCTCGTGCTATGCATCCGGACTCCGCAGGCAGCCAGTTCTTCATCATGCATAAAAACTCTCCACATCTGGACGGCGCTTATGCAGCATTCGGTAAAGTAATCGAAGGTATGGATGAAGTAAACCGTATCGCTGACGTTCCAACCGGCTATGGCGACAAACCAAAAACACCGGAAGTTATCAAAGAAATGACTGTTGAAACCTTCGGCGTTGAATACCCAGCTCCAAAAACTGTATAATTCGATTATACAGGCAAAGGCTGTCCTGCATTTCAGCGGACAGCCTTTTTTACCATCTGTTTATTATTTGTCAGTCAGCCATTCCAAGCTGGCACTTCCAGAAATTTTGCATAGAACCGCCCCTCCCTTTGTGCTATGCTGAAACCGGCACTTATACGCAAAGGAGCGATTATTATGCAGATTAATGTCATCTACGAAGACGAGGCAATCCCGCCGTTAAAAAAACAGATTGCTGCACTGGATACCAGACAGCTTTATTTTATCGAACTGTGGATTCGGCAGCTGCGAGCCTCACGCAAAGAACAGATTTTTCAGGAATGGCAGACGGCATTATACAATCTTATAAACAAAGTCTGAACCTGCTGACACATTGTCATTATTCAGACAGACTCATTCCTATACGCTGCACAGGAGGGATTATTATGAAAATTCAGTTCCACGGCCATGCCTGCTTCTCCATTATCACCGATAACGGCACCCACTTATTAATTGACCCGTTCATCACCGGTAACAGCCAGGCAAAAATTTCTGCCGATACCTTAAATCCGGATGTGATTTTATTAACCCACGGCCACTGGGATCATATCGGCGATACTGTAAGCATCGCATCCAGAACCGGCTGTAAAGTAATCTGCTGTCCGGAAATCAAAACCTATTTAACCGGCAAAGGCCTCTCTAATTTCCACGCTATGAATATCGGCGGCGGCTATCAGTTTGATTTCGGTTATGTAAAAATGACACCGGCTCTGCATAGTTCCTCCATCGAGGAAAATGGCCAGAATATCTATCTGGGCAACCCTGCAGGCTTCTTAATGAAAATCGACGGCAAAACCATCTATCATGCAGGCGATACCGGCCTGAGCCACGAAATGACCCTCTTAGGCAACGCAAACCGCATCGATGTGGCTATGCTGCCAATCGGTGGCAACTTCACCATGGATATTAACGATGCCATGCTGGCAGCCCGTGCCCTGCGCGCAAAATTAGTAGTGCCAATGCACTACAACACCTTCCCGGTTATCGAACAGAACGCAAACTTCTTCTCCAATCAGCTGTTAAACTACGGCGTAATGTGTCAGGTTCTGAATCCGGAAGATGGATTTGATATGTAAGACTTGAACCTCTACGTTCCGTTATGGAATGTAGAGGTTCTTTTGTCGTTTTATCATTTTACTGAAATGCATCCTGCAGCCATGTAACACTTGCACATCCGTTTTTCCATAAAACGGACACGATATCATACCGGCAGTAGCAGTGAGCCAGCTGTGGATGGATGTATAAAAAATAGGCGGATGCTTTTTTTATTTTTTTCTGTTTTGTATAATCGACGGTTTCGAGTGGCTCCCCATAGCGATTATGGCTGCGGCTTCGAACTTCTACAAATATCAGGTAGTCTTCCTTTTGCATGATGAGGTCAATTTCACCGGTTTTGCACCGGAAATTTTTCTGCACAGTGCGATAACCTTTCTGCTCTAAATACTGACGGGCAATTTCTTCGGCATTATCACCCAGCTGTTTACGATATTCCATAAAAAAACCTCCTGCTATACAAATTCATTCCTGTAGTAGAATTCGTATAGCAGGAGGAAAATCCTTCCATGAAATATATACAGTTTTGTCGATTTATCAGAGCAGCCAATTACTCATGCACAGGCGCACAGCCTTTTATAATCTGCTCGGCTAAGCGAATACCATCCACCGCTGCAGACATAATCCCTCCGGCATAACCAGCCCCTTCGCCGCATGGATATAAGCCTTTTGCCGATGGAGACTGATACGCTTCATCACGCACAATACGAACCGGCGAGGAGGTTCGGGTTTCCACCCCGGTTAAGACCGCATCGGCATTGTCGTAACCTTTTATTTTGCGTCCAAAAGCCGGAAGCGCCTCTTTTAAAGCCTCGGTTACAAACGCAGGCAGGCAGTGCTTTAATTCGCAAAATACAGTGTCTGGACGATAGCTAGGCATCACACTGCCAAAAGATGTACTTGGCTTATCGTTTAAAAAGTCACCTGCAAGCTGTACCGGCGCTTTATAACTTCCGCTTAAATTGTAGGCGGCCTTTTCCC
>DAISWV010000133.1:0-4744 GCA_036826195.1 Peptococcaceae bacterium
CCCGGACACTACGGGTATGAACCGTATGCTCTAGCCAGCTGAGCTATGCCGCCATAAGATATAAATTTAGAAAAGAGCTTGTAACCAGAATCGAACTGGTGACCTTTACCTTACCAAGGTAACGCTCTACCGACTGAGCTATACAAGCAAATGGTTGCGGGAGAAGGACTCGAACCTCCGGCCTTCGGGTTATGAGCCCGACGAGCTACCAACTGCTCCATCCCGCGATAGAAAAAAGTGGAGGGAGAAGGATTCGAACCTTCGAAGGCGGAGCCAACGGATTTACAGTCCGTCCCCTTTGGCCACTCGGGAACCCCTCCATAAGTGCTGCCAACAAATGATATTATATATGCACGCTATTAAAATGTCAACAGCTTTTTTTAATTTTTTTCGTTTTTTTATTTCCCCGTTTCTTCCCGCTTGTCCAGATACTGTTCCAGCTTGCGTTTTACGCGCTGCAGAGCATTATCCACCGATTTTACGTGGCGATTCAGCTGTTCTGCAATTTCCTGATAAGATTTACCTTCCAGATACAGCCCCACAACTTCCTGCTCCAGAGGACTTAAAATTTTATTCATAGTGCTCTCGATATCCATCAGGTTTTCCTGATTAATAAACAGATCTTCCGGATTGCCATCTTTCTCGGTAACAACCACTTCGCCCAGCGTGCGTTCCGATTCTTCATCAAATACGGGCTTATTCAGCGACACATAAGAATTCAGCGGAATGTGTTTCTGCCGGGTTGCTGTTTTAATTGCTGTGATAATCTGCCGGGTTACACAGATTTCTGCAAATGCCCGAAACGAGGCCTGACGGTCATACCGGTAATCCCGAATCGCTTTATAGAGGCCAATCATACCTTCCTGGATAATATCCTCCCGGTCGGCACCAATCAGGAAATACGTTCTTGCCTTGGCACGAACAAAATTTTTATATTTATTAATCAGAAATTCCAGCGCTCCAACATTGCCGTATTTAGCCAGCTCCACAATTTCTTCATCGGTTAGATGTTCCAGTTCTATCATTTCCAGCTGCTGCGCGGTCTGTTCCATCTTTCCGCCCCTTTCCACTTTTTACCACAATTATATGGCAGAGATTTCCTGCTGTCAAGGAATCTCAAATATTTTTAGATATTTTTTCCAGTTTCTTTCTTACTTCCGGATCAATCCGATCCTCCAGCCGATTCGAAACATATAATTGCGGTGTATAGTGTGGTTTATGTTCTTTCTCGGTTAAATCCAGCTCTCGCTTCAGTTCTTTTGCCGAAATTCGAAATGCACCCTTGCCCCAGATTGTTTCCTGCTGAAGCCGGTCCGATGTGGCTACAAAAACTTTCTGGTGTTTGGGAATCTGCGCTGTCAGACGTTCAATTGCCATATCCGCCGTTACGTTTTCTTTGGTGTAAATAACCTCAATCCCCTGGATTGTCTCCCGAGAACCATTATTATGCTTTACCTGATAGGCATCAAATACCAGTATCACTTTTCGTTTGCTCAGCGCCGCATGAACCGAAAGCATTTCGATAAGCCGCGCTCTGGCATGTTCCAGATTATCCTCTTTCAATTCCTGCAGTTCCGGCCAGGCGCCAATTATATTATATCCGTCTACAATCAAATACTCTTTCATGCATTACTCCGCATGACGCTGACGATATGCTTCATACAGCAGAACCCCTGCTGCTACCGATGCATTCAGAGAATTGATTTTGCCCTGCATTGGAATAGATACAATATAGTCACAGCTTTCGCTCACCAGTTTGCCTAAACCTTTGCCTTCGCTGCCGATAACAATAGCCAGAGGGCCGGTTAAATCCTGTTTGTGCATGTAGTTGCCATGCATGTGGGCGCCTGCCACCCATACGCCCTGTTTTTTCAGTTCTTCAATTACCTGCACAATATTGCTCACACGAGCTACCGGCACATGTTCAATGGCACCGGCCGATGCTTTTGCAACACCATCTGTCAGCGGAACAGCACGGCGTTTTGGAATAATGACACCGTGAGCGCCGGTTGCATCTACGCTTCTTAAAATTGCACCTAAATTGTGCGGATCTTCCAGTTCATCCAGAATAACAATCAGCGGATCCTCTCCTTTTTTGCGGGCAGAGTCCAGAATATCCTGCCAGTCCACATAGTCGGCAGAAGCTACCGAAGCCGCTACCCCCTGATGATTCTGTTTTGGAAACATGCTGTCTAATTTGCTGCGTTCCACCATCTGCACCATAATGCGTTTTTCTTTAGCCAGTGCCAGAATTTCACGAATGGAACCCTTCTGTTCCCCTTTTACCACCCAGATTTTATTGATGGTTCTGTTTGTTTTTAACGCTTCCATAACCGGATTGCGCCCGAAAATATCTCCCATAGTAAACTCCTTTATCTATTAAATGATACACTATTTTTTATGATTCATCGTTCAGCCGGTATTTTTCACGCATTTCTGCTGCCCGGCCGCAGGTCATTTTTCCTTCTTTACATACACCGTAAACACAGGACGGTACCGCATACTGATATAAAATATCGGAAAGCTTACGCAGTTCTTCTAATTTGGAAACCGCAATCCGATTAATCTCCCACTGGGCATTGTTGCAGATTCGCTCCTGCAGCATTTCGCAATCCATACGGGCATTGGTGCTGGTAATAATTTTTACCTGCTGGCAGTTCAGCAGAAAGCAGCGCCACACGCCGCCCTCATAATTCTGTGCCAGATAACGCTGAAATTCCTGCATTTCTTTTACCAGGCTGCAGTATTTCTCCGCGAAACCACCTTCTTTTACCGTTGGAGGAATAATCGGCGGCCGGTTTTCATCGGCCAGCAGACTGTTCCAGGACTCACGGAAGGTATTTGGCAAGCGGTGACGAACCTGCTGATGCCAGGTTACCAGGCTGAACATCATGCCGAATGTGGTGCGGCACTGTTCTGCCACGCTGGTGTGCCCGTAACTCATAACACGTTTTGTAACACCTTTCGCCTTTTCCGCAGCATCTGCTCCCCACCCGGCCAGAACTTCCGATGGCGGTTCCGCCTTGGTACTGGTTAAAGAGCCGAGCCCGGCTTTCAGTTCCGGCTGTTCGAAAGTTCTGAGCAGAATCACCGGTTTTTCCGGCGTAATGTTATCGAATTCACGCTGATAATAAGTATCCAGCAGTTCTTCCTGTTCATAACGGTATTCCTGATTGTCAAGCCACTCGGCCAGTGTCTGCGGCAGTGCATCCATCAGCGCTTTTCGGATATCATCAAACAGCAGCGCATCCTCAGGCCGTTTCATCATGCGAAACCATTCCAGCAGCTTATCGCCGGTTGTCGCCACACTCAGATTGGTTTTTACCGCCAGCGGCAGAATATAACGGGCATCTTCCACTGGAATCCCGTACAGATAATGTTCCGCTTTTGGACGACCTTTAAACTCACCTTTCAGTTTTGACATTTCTTCATATAAAGCAAATGCCTTCCCTATCAGTTCCTCTGCTTTTCTGGTATCTTTTTCATCCATGGCAGGCAGTGTATAGCCATCACTGGTCATGGTGACATATCGCTGGCTCTGCTGCACATAAGAGTCTTTGCGTTCGCAGATCATGGTACTCTGCCAGCGGTTAATACCTTCCAGCACAAACGATACATTGCAGGTTTTCAGCAGTTCCCGCACGGTATCCGGGTTAACTTCTGTATGCTGTTTCAGCAAAACATCCACAGAAAGCAGATCCTGCCCTTCATAATTAGTGAGCTGCATCACGCACAACCTCCTCAATCTGGTTTAACAGCCAGTTCAGACGTTCTTTATCTTTTTTCAGGTACAGATACCCCACCAGCGCTTCCAGCCCGGTACTTTTGCGGTAGGTCTGCACATCGGCATTTTTTGGCACAATCCCTTTTGCATTGCGGCCTCTTCGCGCCACACTCTGCTCGATTTCGGTCAGTTCCGGCTCTATTTTTAACAGCAGAGCCGCCTGTGTATTGTTATTTACTCGTTTTACCGCCAGATAATGCAGATTATGCGCTTTTACGCTTTGCTTTAATATCTGTTCCCGCACGTACAGTTCATAAACTGCATCTCCCACATAAGCTAATGTCAAGCCCGGCAATTCCGCCGGATTTCCTTCGTATGTAATATCCAGCATCGGAAATCGCCTCTCATTCTTTGTTTTTAATATGTTCCATATGCATTAAAAATTAATTATAGCATATTTTTTGTGATAATCATACAGCAGTTTTGCTAAAATCACTGACAAACAGTAAAACAGTGAAAAAAGGGGGAGGCCAAAGTGGCCTCCCCGGTTTATGCGTTATTGACGCTTAGTTTTTTTCGAAATGTTCTTTTGTCATTTTTACTACGATACCGCTTAAGCCAACCAGACCGATTAAGTTAGGGATTGCCATTAAGCCGTTCAGAGTATCGGCAATATCCCAAACCAGTGTCAGGCTGCCTACTGCACCGAATACAGTCATTACAACGAATGCCAGACGGTAAGCCAGTTTTACGCCGCCAACCACGGATGTTCCTTTGAACAGATATTCGATTGCTTTTTCACCATAGTAGGACCAGCCCAGAATGGTGGAGAATGCGAACAGAATAGTTGCGATAGTAATCATCCATTCACCCATTGCACCGGTAGAGTTCCCGAATGCAGCGATGGTTAATGCAGTACCCTGCAGGTCGGAGCTCCACATACCGGAAGATACTACAACCAGACCAGTGATAGTACAGATAATGAATGTATCGAAGAATACTTCAAACGCACCCCAGAAA
>DAISWV010000134.1:0-4692 GCA_036826195.1 Peptococcaceae bacterium
GACCGGAACAGCTGAAAGTAAAAGAGCTGCTGCAGCGTTTGCAGGAGCATCCTGCTGAAGAAGTAATCATTGCAACCAACACTAGCATTGAGGGTGAGGCAACCGCTATGTATCTCAGTAATCTGTTAAAGCCTCTCGGGTTAAAGGTTACCCGTATCGCACAGGGGCTTCCGGTTGGCGGCGATATTCAGTATGCGGATGAGGTGACGCTGGCGCGCGCTTTTGAGGGGCGCTGGGAAATCTAGGACGCTGTACGAAAAAATCTTACATCGTCAGAAATTCCGTCGTTCTTAGAGCGCAAAAAATGACTAGACATTTCAGAAAGACGCAGTTTTGCGTCTTTTTTTGTAGAAAAACGATTAATCGAGGTGACAGAGTGTGAAATTTCAGATTATTACAGTGGGCAAACTGAAGGAGAAATATCTGAAAGACGGGATTGCGGAGTATCTGAAGCGATTGCAGCGCTATGCAGTTGTGGAAATTGTGGAAGTAGCCGACGAACAGACGCCGGATAATGCATCTAATGCGGAGGAACTGCAAATTAAGGCAAAAGAGGCGCAGCGAATTCAGAAATATATCAAAGACGACACATATTTAATTGCACTGGCGATTGAAGGCAAGATGTTTACATCGGAACAGCTGGCCGATAAAATTGAACAGCTGGGCATCAACGGAAACAGTCATGTAACAATGGTAATCGGCGGATCGTTAGGACTGGATGACAGTATTTTAAAGCAGGCGGATTTATTATTATCGTTTTCAAAAATGACGTTCCCTCATCAGCTGATGCGGCTGATTCTGGTAGAGCAGCTTTATCGTAGCTATCGGATTATAAAAGGGGAACCTTATCATAAGTAAAAGGTGGATGAGCTATGGAGCGGAAAACATTTATTCTTGGTGCCTTTCTTGCACTGCTTCCCGGGGTTTTGTGGGGGCTTTCCGGTGTGTTTGGCCAGTACCTGTTTCAGCAGAGGGGCATTAGTGCGGAGTGGCTGGTAACTACCCGGCTTTTGATTTCGGGCAGTTTGATGCTGATCATCAGTTTTGCCGGAAGCAGAGAAAAAACACTGGCGATTTTTAAAGACAAAAAAGATACACGACGGTTAGTAATTTTTGCGATTTTTGGTTTAATGGCTGTGCAGCTGACGTATTTTGTGGCTATTGCAAAATCAAATGCACCGACTGCGACGATTCTGCAGTATGTGTTCCCGGTTATGATTGTGTTATATACAGCGGTGTGTGGTCATAAGCTGCCGAACAAAAAAGAAGTTGTGGCTGTTATTTTAGCGATGGCAGGCATTTTCCTTCTGGTGACACACGGCAACCCGGGCACATTAAGTATTACAGTAGAGGCGCTGGTTTGGGGCTTATCTTCCGCCGTAGCCATGGCTTTTTACACCATGTATCCGGGCAGTCTGCAGAAACGCTGGGGCTCTCCGGTTGTGGTCGGCTGGGGGATGCTGTTTGGAGGTATTGCACTGAATTTTTATCATCCGTTCTGGGAATTTACCGGCGATATTGACCTGATGTGTCTTCTGATGATTGCGTTTATTATTCTGTTTGCAACGTTTGGGGCATTTTATATTTATCTGGTCAGTGTAACAATGATTGGAGCTACCTATGCCAGCCTGTTTGCCTGCATTGAGCCGCTGGCGTCGGCGTTTTTCTCGGTAGTGGGTCTGAATCTGGTGTTCAATTCCATGGACTGGATTGGTGCTGCACTGATTATGATTACCATGTTCCTGCTCTCGTGGAAAACCGGGGAAAAATGATGAAAAAGATAACAATTGCTGTTTCTGCCCGTGTAATTCCGGGTAAGATATCAGCAGTGAATTAAATTTTCAGGAGGCGTATATAATTATGGATACAACAGCATTATTTAAATTAGGCTATGGTTTATATGTAATTGGCACAGAACTGGACGGGCAGTATGCAGGCTGCACGGCGAACACGGTTGTGCAGATTACCTCTGACCCGGTACAGATTGCAGTAGGCTTGAACAAAGCTAATTACACCAATGAAATGATTCATAAAAGCGGTAAATTAACTGTTTCGATTCTGGATAAAACAGCGGAAATGGATGTAATTGCAAACTTCGGGTTCCAGAGCAGTCGCACAGCAGATAAATTCCATACAAGCGGTCAGCCGTTTGTAACCGATGTACAGCAGGTACCTTATCTGAGCGAACATACCAGCGCAGTATTATCGGCTAAAGTTGTGAACACAATGGATTGCGGTACACATACCTTGTTCCTGTGTGAAGTAGTGGATGCCAAAGTATTGAGCAAAGAAGATCCAATGACTTACGCATACTATCACAGCGATGTGAAGAATAAAAAGAAACCGGCAGCAGCAGCTCCGGCAGAACAGTGGAAATGCAATATCTGTGGTCATGTACATGAAGGTGCACTGACAGAAGATTTTGTATGTCCAGTCTGCAAACAGCCTGCGAAAGTGTTCTCGAAAGTAGAGCCGGAAGTAAAAGAAAGCTGGAAATGCCAGATTTGTGGTCATGTGCATGAAGGTGCATTGGCAGAAGATTTTATTTGTCCAATTTGTAAACAGCCGGCAAAAGTATTTGTGAAACAGTAAAACCGTATAGTACAAAAAGAAAAACAGGCAGAAACCGAAGCAATGTTTCGTTTCCTGCCTGTTTTATTTTATATGGGCGAATGTTTCATGGGAAACACGCTGAATCTTAACCTGGTATACGGCTGAGGTTTCCGAATTTTGTGAACTCTTTGCGGAAACTCAGGTCAACAGAGCCGGTGGCGCCGTTTCTGTGTTTTGCGATAATGATTTCTGCCTGTCCTTTTTTATCGGAGTTTTCGTTGTAATACTCGTCACGATAAATAAACATAACGATATCGGCATCCTGTTCTAAGGAACCGGATTCACGCAGATGACTAAGGCTTGGTTTTTTCTCCTGCCCCTGTTCTACCGAACGGCTCAGCTGCGATAAAGCAATAATCGGGATATCCAGTTCTCTTGCCAGTGCTTTCAGGCTTCTGGAAATCTGAGATACTTCCTGCTGACGGCTCTCGATACGGCCAGTGCTTCCCATCAGCTGCAGGTAGTCAATGATAAGCAGTGAAAGCCCTTGCTCCGCTTT
Organism: Peptococcaceae bacterium; assembly: GCA_036826195.1. GTDB lineage: Bacteria > Bacillota > Peptococcia > Peptococcales > Peptococcaceae > UBA7185. The sequence goes on from DAISWV010000134.1 coordinate 3,113, forward strand.
TAAACGACGCGCTTTTGCGCGAACTTCACGAACGGAAATAGCCGGGGTATCATCGATGTAAACTGGAGCTTCACCCAGTGGTGCAATTGCATTAACAAGACGAATCCAGTCATCGCCGAAAATACGACCATTGCGCAGAGTCTGCTGGTCAATTTCTGCCATAGAGGAAATCATACGATTTACCAGCTGCTCTTTGGACATTTCCAGGCTGAAAATAGCAACCGGCTGTCCGGTTGCCATGGCGGCATTCTGCGCCATATTCAGTGCAAAAGCTGTTTTCCCCATAGCTGGACGGGCAGCCAGAATGATAAAGTCTGATTTCTGCCAGCCGGAGGTAATGCGGTCTAAATCAATAAAACCGGAGGTAAGGCCGGTCAGCCCTTCTTTTTTCTGTGCCAGGATTTCCAGCTGATTTAAGGTCTGGCCGATGACTTCGGAAATCGGTGTTAAACCGGAACGAGTTCGTTTTTGCGAAATTTCCAGCACCATGCGTTCGGCATCGTCCAGAATTTTTTCGGTTTCTTCGGTATCATCGTAACTGCGGTTGGAAATGTTGCTGGCGATGCTGATTAAATCACGCAGCACTGCTTTTTCTTTTACAATGCCGGCATAATGCACGATATTAGATGCACTGCCCAGCGAGTTTGCAATCTGTGCCACATAGGCCATGCCGCCTGCTTTTTCCAGGTTTCCGTCTTTGTCCAGCTGCGCGGTAATGGTTACTAAATCAATCGGCACACCCTGTTCGTTCATTTTGCGCATGGTAGCAAACAGCACACCATGGTCGTGCCGGTAAAAATCAGATTCTTTTAATAACGGGATAACTTCTAAAATCGCATCCCTGTCGTTAAACATGGCCGCCAGTACAGCCTGTTCTGCTTCCAGACTCTGCGGCAGCATTTTGTCATTCGTAAATTCAGCCATAGCGCGGCCTCCTTGTAAACAGTTTAGATATAGACATTATACACGGAGGGTGTATCATTTGCAAATTTTTTAAACGGACAACAAGTAACTGCATGGCTATAAGAAAAAGCAGATTTGGGCTTGTATGATTTCTAATTGAATCGTGTAGCAGATATGCTATAATAAAAGGCAGAGAATAATTGGGGGAGTGAAACACTATGGCAAAACAGACAGATACAAGCTGGAATACAGAAAAATTAGAACAGATTGCAGCTGTCCTGCGTGAGGCTGATCAGATTCTGGTGGGCGTTGGCGGTGGATTTAATCTGGCAGCAGGGGTGGAGGAGCTTCCGCTGGATAAAAAACTGAACGAAAACGCCTATTGGCCATTTTGGCTGCCGTATATTAAAGGGCAGAGGCTGAATAAAGACGTACCGGAGTTATATAAACAGCTGGCAGAACTGCTGAAAGGGAAAGATTATTTCATTATTGACAGCAATCCGGACGGATTCTTATATTATTCTGGGCTGGAGATGGCGCGTATTTACAAAGCACAGGGTGATATGGCCCGCGTGCAGTGCAGCAAAAACTGTCAGAATCATAGCTGGATTGGTAAGCAGTATTTTGACAAAGTGGAGGACGATGCATCGTTTTTACCGGTCTGCCCACATTGTGGA
>DAISWV010000135.1:0-4608 GCA_036826195.1 Peptococcaceae bacterium
ATGCCGGAGCTGGCAATTAAAATACCGCCGATGATAGAAATTTCGGTGAGCAGTTCGGTAGATAAGAACGGAGCCAGAAAACCGGCACCCAGATAGATACTGCCCTGCCATAAAAATAATACGATAGCTGATAAAGCAATGCCGATGCCGTAGGTAGAGGCCAGCACCATAGAGGTTACGAAATCCAGTGTAGCATTGGTTAGCAGATAAGTGTGGTCGTTGTATAAAGCGCTCTGAATCGGTCCTAAAATGGATAATGTACCGATACAGAACAGCAGAACGGCAGTAGACAACCCTTGTGCAAGCTGAGAAGTGCCGAATTTTCCAGCGATATTCTGAAAACGGCCGTTTATATCCAGAATGGTGCCTAAGAGGCTTCCGGCAGCCAGACTCACGATAAATAAAACCGGATACTGACTGTTCGGCATATTGCTGACAATGGCGTTGATGCCCAGTGCAGTAGCAGCTAAGCCCATGGCGGTAAACAGTGCGCCCGAATATTCTTCTTTAATTCCTTTACGAACAATGCTGCCAATGGTGCTGCCCGCAAGAATGGTACATACATTGACGATGGTTCCTAGCATGATGAAAGACTCCTTTATGTGTTACCGATTATAATTTGCATAACAAATATTATAGCAAATTCCCGAACCGATGCGCAATATTTTGCGTCGGTTAAGGCTATACAGAAATTTTGACGCGTGATAAAATAAAAGGCAAAGATTTTTCAGAAAACCGTATCGGGAAACATCAGTTCAGGATAAGGAACGAAACAGGATGACATACGAGGAAGCATTAAATTATATAAATCAGTTAAACAGTAGAGGAATTGCTCTGGGATTAGAACGTATTACCGCTTTACTGGAGCGGCTCGGCAATCCACAGAATCATCTGCGGTGCATTCATGTTGCCGGAACTAACGGAAAGGGGTCGGTCTGTGCTTTTTTAGATAGCGCACTTCAGAAGGCCGGGTTGCGCATTGGCCGGTATGTTTCTCCAACACTGTATGACTATCGGGAACGGATTCAGATAAACGGAAACTGGATTGGGGAACAGGCGCTGGCGGAACTGCTGACAACCGTAAAAAATGCCTGTGACAGGATGACGGAAGAACATCAGGAACATCCAACTGTATTTGAAGTGGAAACAGCCGCGGCCTTTTTATATTTTCAGCAGCAGAACTGTGATTATGTATTGCTGGAAGTAGGTATGGGCGGTCGTCTGGACTCCACCAATGTGATTGAAAAACCGGTTTTGTCGATTATTACATCCATCAGTCTGGATCATACTGCTATGCTGGGAAATTCTCTGGAGGAAATTGCTGCCGAGAAGGGCGGAATTATTAAAACAGGGTGCTCTGCTGTACTGGCACCGCAGCAGCCGGAAGTGATGAAGGTTCTGATTCAGCGCTGTCTGGAATGTGGTATAACACCAGCGTTAGCCGACGAAACACAGCTGCGGCAGATTAACTGGAGCACAGAGGGGCAGCTGTTTGATTACAGGCAATGGCGGAATGTAAAAATTCGTCTCCTGGGTGATTATCAATGCACCAATGCCATGATTGCGCTGGAAGCACTGCAGATATTACAGAAAAACGAAGCGGCACTGACGGATGAGGTGATTCGTGCAGGGCTGGCAGAGGCTCGATGGCCCGGCCGTTTTGAAGTGATTCATCAGAATCCGCTGGTAATTGTGGACGGTGCTCATAATCCGGCCGGGGCACAGGCTCTGGCCGATACGCTGCAGAAGCATTTTGCCGGAAGAAAGATTACCTTGCTGATGGGTGTTTTTAAAGATAAAGACTATACAGAAATTGCCCGCATTATGAGTGCATGCAGTGATTCCATCTGCTGTTTTGCACCGCAGATGGAACGGGGGCTGGATGCGGATATCCTGGCTGAGGCTGTGCGGCCGTTTTACCGGCAGGTAATGATTGCAGAAACTGCGGAAAAGGCAGTAGAGCAGGTATTTGCGATGTATAGCAGGAATGAAGATAAGGAGGAAAGAATTTTTGTTTCTTTTGGTTCCTTATCGACAATTTGTGATATAGAACAGGCCGTAAACAAGATGCGTTCGCAGAAAGAGGTGCAGCATGGACTGGAATAAGGAAAATATGAAGCGAATCGATGCAATTCTGCAGGATTCCCGGTTTCAGTACGGGCTGCAGCGCATCGTGGAACTGGAAAAAGAGCGGATTTTCTGCTGCCATCGCCTGGAGCATCTTCTGGATGTGGCACGGATTGCCTGGATTATGGTACTGGAACAGAATCTTCCGCTGAAAAAAGAGATTGTATATGGTGCAGCGTTATTGCACGATTTAGGCCGCTACCGGCAGTATGAGGAACAGATTCCACATCATCAGGCCAGCGCAGAACTGGCGAAGGAGATTCTGCCCGATGCCGGTTATACGGTGGAAGAAGTAGATGCCATTGCAGATGCCATCGGGCAGCACGGAGACCAGACTGTCAGTCAGAGTATTCTGGCGCAGGTGCTGTACCGGGCTGATAAACTGAGCCGCAGCTGTTTTCAGTGTGCAGCACAGGCGGAATGCAAATGGAGTGAGGAAAAACGCAATCAGACCATACGGTATTGATTGATTTGAGAAGGTACGCGGTTTTGTTTACTGTTTCAGAGGAGTGGAAATCATGCAGCAGATGATGAAGATTGGCAACAGGGTTTTTGATTTACACCACACATATGTGATGGCGATTCTGAATGTGACACCGGATTCTTTTTCTGATGGCGGGAGCTATCGGGGAATGGACGATGTGCTGAAAAAAGTGGAGCAAATGATTGCGGAAGGCGCAGATATTATTGATATAGGCGGAGAATCTACACGGCCAGGGCATACAGTAATCAGCGATGCGGAAGAAATCAGCCGTGTGGCGCCGGCAATAGAAGCCATTACCAGACGCTTTGATATTCCTGTGTCTGTCGATACCTACAAGGCTTCGGTGGCAAAAGCGGCGCTGCAAAGTGGCGCCCACATGGTAAATGATATCTGGGGGCTTCAGTATGATTCGGCCATGGCTGATGTGATTGCAAAAGCAGAAGTATGCTGCTGCCTGATGCATAACCAGAAGGATAAACAGTATCAGAATTTTCTGCCCGACTGCATGCATACATTGCAACACAGTGTGGATATTGCTTTAAAGGCCGGAATTCCCAAACAGAATATTATGCTGGATCCGGGGATAGGGTTTGCCAAAACCTACGAGCAGAATCTGTATGTGATGAACCATCTGGAGCGCTTTAATGAACTAGGTTATCCGATGCTTCTTGGCACTTCCCGTAAATCGATGATTGGACTGGCATTAGATTTACCGGTGGATCAGAGGCTGGAGGGCACATTGGTAACGACAGTGTTAGCTGTACAGGCCGGGTGGAATTTTATACGAGTGCATGATGTAAAAGAGAATGTAAGGGCCATCCGCATGATGGAGGTAATTAGAAATGGATAAAATCTGTATTGAAAACCTGGAGATATACGCTCGCCACGGGGTATTTCCGGAAGAAAATAAACTGGGCCAGAAATTTGTAATCTGCGCTCAGCTGTATGTAGATGCCGGTAAAGCAGCACGGCAGGATGATTTGGGTCTGTCGGTCAATTACGGGGAAGTCTGCTATTATATCAAGGAACTGATGGAGAAGCATACTTTTAAGCTGATTGAAACCGTGGCTGATGTGCTGGCAAGAGAGATTCTGTTAAAATTTCCGCTGATTCAGAAAATTGAACTGGAAGTGAAAAAACCGAATGCACCGATTATGCTGCCGTTTGAATATGTATCGGTGGCTGTGGAACGGGCATGGCATACTGTGTATGTGGGAATCGGCAGTAATATGGGCAGCCGTGAAGCAATGATTCGCAATGCCATGCTGTTATTAAATGAACAGCGGGACTGCCAGATTGTAAAAGGTTCCAGTCTGTTTGTGACAGCTCCGTATGGATATACCGACCAGCCGGAATTTTTAAATGGATGTCTGGAGGTAAAAACCATGCAAAGTCCAGAGCAGTTTCTGGATACACTTCATGCCATTGAACAGCGCCTGGGGCGGGAACGGACCATTCACTGGGGGCCTCGCACCATTGATCTGGATATTCTGCTGTATGACGATGAAATTATCAGCACAGAAACATTAACAGTGCCGCATATCGATATGCAGAACCGTCTGTTTGTACTGAAACCGCTGGATGAAATAGCCGGGTTTGTTCGCCATCCACTTCTGGGAAAAACCATTCATCAGCTCTGCGAGGAACTGGAGAATCACCAGAAATAAACCGATAGACAATAAAAAGCTGGAACAGAAGATACGAAATCTTTTGTCCCAGCTTTTGTTTTAGCATAAATACTGTTTTACAACAGGAATCCGTTTCATAACAGCCACAGCAAACCAGCTCAATATAAATGCCAGAATTGCTACACATGGCACAGCCAGAGCAGCCGGGGCAAATAATAAAGCATTGATGCCGAAATGTTCCAGTACCGCCAGAATAAACGGATGAATCAGATAGATACCTAAACTGTAATCCACCAGATTTCCTATGAGTTTTTCATGTCTGGCCAGCAGATTCGGAATCTCATACTGATAAAACAGAAATACTGCAAC
>DAISWV010000136.1:0-4541 GCA_036826195.1 Peptococcaceae bacterium
CGCACAAAAATACCTCTGCCGTATATAACAGCAGAGGTATCATTTATTTTATTCACTTATCCTATCGTTTCGTCCCAGCCGGGAAGCATAACGGTAAAGGTGGTGCCCACATTTAACTGGCTTGCAACTTTAATCTGTCCGCCGTGGGCTTCTACCAGTGCTTTGGTAATGGCAAGGCCTAAACCGCTGCCGCCGCTTTCGCGGTCACGGGAGCGGTCGGTTCGGTAGAACCGGTCGAAGATTCTTTCCACATCTTCCGGTGCAATACCCATACCGGTGTCCTGCACTGAAAATAAAAGGCTGTTGTCTTCCTGTTTTGCCACAATGGTGACGGTGCCACCCTCTGGTGTATAGCGAAATGCGTTGTTCACCAGATTCAGCACAATCTGTTTTAAGCGTTTTGGATCGGCATAGCAGTACTCCGGCGCATCGGTTAAATCCACCTCAAGCGTCAGATTTCGGCTTTCGGCTTCTGCTTCCAGCAGTACGTTAAAATCCTCAAAGTAATCGGCAAATTTAATCAGCGTTTTATCCAGCACAACATGCCCGGCTTCCAGCTTGCTTAAATCCTGCAGTTCGTTTACGAGCCCTTTCAGACGGATGACTTCATCGTACAGCACCACAACCTCCTCTGTCTCCAGCGGTTTGTTCTGTTCCAGAGTAAATTCCAGCTTGCTGGCAAGCACCGTAAGCGGTGTACGCAGTTCATGACTGGTATCGGCCATCATCTGTTTTCGCATCTCAATGCCGTGTTCAATCTCCTGCGCCATGGTATTGAACGACCGGGACAGATCTCCGATTTCGTCAGTGCTGTAAATAGGCAGCGGCTCTTCAAAGTTGCCTTTTGCCATGCGCTTCGCAGCCCTTGTCAGGTCACGCAGGGGGTGTACAATATGAATCGAGAGTGCCATACCGATGATAATGGCAAACAGACTGGTGAAAAATACCCCTTTTGCCACAGCAAGCATCGCCGATTTGACAAAATCCTGTTCCAGCTGCATAAACGTGTCGCTAAAGAGTGCGGCCGGGTATAAAATCCCGATAACCTGCTTATCTACACGCAGAATATATCCGCGGCTGTAAATCTCCTGCGGCACCTGTCTGCCGACATACGCGGCATCGTAGTGATAAAGAATCCGGCCGTTTAAGTTGCTAAGCACAACCCCGGACTGCTGCAGGCTGGCAACATGGCTGAGATTTTCCACGCCATCCCATTTGTTTCCGTTATACGTATAGTAGCTCACAAAGGTGCGCGCCCAGTCATTCAGCATAACCTCATGGGTTTCATACAGATATTCATCCAGTGCATCGGTTGTATTTTCCATACAGAGCACACCAATCAGCGACCCCGTTACCAGAACCAGAATCACCAGAGTCAGACTGATTTTACTGGTTAGTCTCATACTTATCACCAAATTTATAGCCAAGACCATACACGGTCATGATATAGATCGGTTTCTGCGGATTTGGCTCAATTTTCTTCCGCAGATTGCTGACATGGGTGTCAATGGCCCGCTCATAGCCGGCATAGCTTTCGCCCAGTGTTGCATTTAACAGCTGCAGGCGGCTGTATGGGCGCCCTACATTCTGGCAGAGTGTTACCAGAATGGCATACTCCGATGGCGTTAATTCAATAATCTCGCCGTGAACCTTCACTTCACGACGCCCGATATCCACTTCCAGATTGCCAAATGTCAGAACTTCTTCTACCGGCGTCTTGGACGAACCGGATTTTGTGCGGCGCAGTACCGCTTTGATACGCGCCTTCAGCTCACGCAGGCTGAACGGCTTGGTGATATAATCATCCGCGCCCAGTTCCAGACCGAGCAGCTTGTCGATTTCCTCGTCGCGGGCTGTCACCATAATAACCGGTGTGTCCGAATCACGACGAATATGCTTGCAGACTTCCAGACCATCTACCTTTGGAAGCATCAGATCCAGAATAACCATATCCGGTTTCTTTTCATCGAAGATGGCAATGGCTTCTTCGCCGTCTTTTGCCAGCAGGATATCAAAATCCTCTGCCTTTAAAAACTCTGCAATATTGGCTCTGATATTTACCTCGTCTTCCACAATCAAAATAACATCTTTCACTGTGCTGGTTCCTCCTCTCCGGTTAAAGGCGGTGCTGCAATCACAGGCCGCCAGTAAACCGTCAGCGAATCACTATGCTCGGCAAAATAAGTTTCTCTCTGCTGTAAATACATGGCGCTGTAATTGCTCCATTCCGGTGTCGCGCTGTCCTGAAATACCACTCCGGCCGATAACAGCGACTGCGCCGGGTTTTTATCAGTCTGCTGGATAAACGATGCTGCAGCCGCTTCCTGGAAGCTTTCCTGAATCCAGATTCGCTGCTGTTCGCTCAGGCCATCCCACCATTCACGGGAAGTCACTAGCGGATGCACCTGATAGAGTGCCCGTAAATCATACACTGCAGCTCCGCTCAGCGCTTTCGTCTGCCCAAGATGGCGCAGATCCCCGTACGATACCCACTGAAGCTCACCCTGATTTAACAGATACAGATATCCATCCGGTACAAAGCCGATTCCATAATAGCCTTCCGGCAGTGTATCCAGTGCACTGCGGCCGGCTTTACCGGTAATATAGCCTTCCGCATCCTGCATACTGGAAAACAGATACGGCTGGTTATAGACCGCATACGCCGGCTGCAGCAGGCTTGCCGTTTCAACCGGCAGTACAGCCATTTCCAGTGTTCCGAGCGCCACATATTCGGCAAAGCTTTCTGTTTCACTCCAGGCGCCGCGATCATACAGTTTCACAACAATCGTGTTCTTTGATTTTTCCTGTACACGTTTGGCAAATTCCTGCAGCTGCTGATATCCAATGCTGTCCATCCGGTAATCAGTGGCTATGCGGATTGCCTTGCGCTGGTCATTGCCTGCTGTCTGCGGAGCCGGTGCTCCCGTGCATCCCGCCAGCAGACAGAACGTCGTTAATACCATCAGAATCAACGCGAAAATACTCCATTTTTTCATGACTGTTCCTCGCGGTTTCCTAAATTGTTGGTTTTATTCCAGCCGGTTTTACCCTGGCTGATTAATTCTCGGTTTCTTTTTTCTTAGAGAGCTTTTCCGCACAGCTCCCGCAGTATTTTTTCAGCAAAGCATGCTTCATATCCCACAGGTTCTGCGATAAGTCTACGTAGTATTCATGCGGATGCTCAAAGCGTGTTACTTCATCCCACAGTGTGTTAATCTGCTCTTTGCAGAATTTCTGGATTTCCTGCAGATTTGGAGATTCGTATACACATTCCCCTTTTACGAAAACCGGCACCTGTAACGGTTTTGCCACAAAATCGGTAACCATTTTCCGTTTCCAGGTGTAGGCCGGGTCAAAAATTTCATACGGCTGTGTATCGTCAATCACTTCGTCATGCAGAGTGATGACATCGGCAATGGCTTTGCCGGTGCTGCGTTCATATAAACGCCACGGCTTTTTAAAGCCCGGGTTGGTGATTTTTTCTACGTTTTCACTAACCTTGATTTTTGGAACCAGCTCATCATCCTGCTCCACCGCTACCAGCTTGTACACACCGCCGAATACCGGATCAGATTTTGCAGTTACCAGACGTTCCCCTACACCAAAGGAGGTTACCTGACCGCCCTGGCTCAGGATATCACGAATAATATATTCATCCAGCGCGTTGCTCGCCACGATGCCGCAGTCTTCAAAACCGGCTTCATCCAGCATTTTGCGCACTTTTTTAGACAGATATGCAATATCGCCGCTGTCAATGCGAACCCCTTTTGGACGGAATCCGCGCGGAACGACTTCTTCATTGAAAATTTTGATGGCATTCGGCACACCGGACTGCAGAACATTATAGGTATCTACCAGGAAGGTACAGCTGTCCGGATAGGTTTTCGCATAGTTGCGGAATGCTTCTTCTTCTGTCGGGAACATCTGCACCCAGCTGTGTGCCATGGTACCCAGAGCAGGAATGTGCATATCGCGGTCAACAATGGTGCATGCTGTGCCGGCACAGCCGCCAATATAAGCTGCACGTGCCCCCATAATAGCACCGTCAGCGCCCTGTGCACGGCGGGAACCAAATTCCAGAACAGCTCTTCCGTCAGCTGCGCGGACAATACGATTGGCCTTGGTGGCAATCAGACACTGATGACTCAGCGACAAAAGCACCATGGTTTCGATAAACTGTGCCTGAATGGCAGGGCCGCGTACGGTTAACAGCGGTTCATTCGGAAATACCGGAGTCCCTTCCGGGATTGCCCATACATCACAGCTGAATTTGAAGTTTTCCAGATATTCCAGAAATTTTTCACTAAAACAGCCTTTGCTGCGCAGATAGGCGATATCTTCTGCTGTAAAATGCAGATTTTTCAGATAATCAATCACCTGCTCCAGCCCGGCCATAATGGCAAAACCGCCTCCGTCCGGAATCCGGCGGAAAAACATATCATAGTAGGTGGTCTGCTCGGCTACACCGTGCTCCAGATAACCGTTGGCCATTGTAATTTCATAAAAGTCTGCCAACATTGTCAGATTCATTCTATTTTCCA
>DAISWV010000137.1:0-4519 GCA_036826195.1 Peptococcaceae bacterium
TGCCTTAACGGTACTGGATATTGAAAAATTCGCCCGTCTGGCGCATAGTCATGGGGTTCCGTTAATTATCGACAATACCTTTGCAACACCAATCAACTGCCGTCCAATTGAATGGGGTGCCGATATTGTTACCCATTCCACCACCAAATACATGGATGGCCATGCCGTGGCAGTCGGCGGCTGCATTGTAGATAGCGGCAACTTTGACTGGGAAAAATACCACGACAAATTCAAAGGTTTAACCGAGCCGGATGAATCTTATCACGGCATTATCTATACACAGAAATTCGGTAAACTGGCCTATATCACAAAAGCGACCTCTCAGCTGATGCGCGATTTAGGCTCCAGTCCTTCTCCACAGAATGCCTTTTTATTAAACATCGGGCTGGAAACCCTGCACCTGCGTGTACCTCGTCACTGTGAAAACGCACTGAAAGTGGCACAGTATCTGCAGAACCATGAAAAAGTGGCATGGGTAAGCTATGCAGGCCTGCCAGATAGCAAATACTACGAGCTTGCGCAGAAATACATGCCAAACGGCACCTGCGGTGTGCTGTGCTTTGGTGTAAAAGGCGGCAGAGAGGCTTCCATCAGCTTTATGGACAAACTGCAGCTGGCTACCATTGTAACCCACGTAGCGGATGCCCGCACCAGCGTGCTGCATCCGGCAAGCCATACCCATCGTCAGATGACGGAGGAACAGCTGAAAGAAGCTGGTGTAGCGCCGGATTTAATCCGCTTCTCCGTTGGTATTGAAGATGCGGAAGACATCATTGCCGACCTGGAGCAGGCACTGGCACAGATTTAATCCATGAGAATGGTTACAGAATATATGAACATCGTGAGGAGGATTCTCTATGCCTGTAATTATCCCGGAGGCACTGCCTGCCACCGAGACATTAACCAATGAGCAGATTTTCGTTATGCATGAGCAGAGAGCCCATGCACAGGATATCCGTCCGCTGAAGCTGGCTATCGTAAACCTGATGCCTACCAAAATCGTTACCGAAACCCAGCTTCTGCGTTTAATCGGGAATACCGCCCTGCAGGTGGAGGTAGACCTGATTCGCATGGCAAGCCATGAAAGTAAAAATGTGTCGGCAGAACATCTGCAGACCTTCTATAAAGACTTTGAAGATATCAAACATACAAAATATGACGGCATGATTGTAACCGGGGCGCCGGTTGAGCATATGTCGTTCCAGGAGGTAAACTACTGGGATGAATTAAAGCTGATTTTCGATTTTGCCGATAAAAACGTATTCTCTACCATGTTTATCTGCTGGGGCGCACAGGCAGCAATGCACTATTACTATGATGTGCCGAAATATCCGCTGCCGGAAAAACGCTTCGGCGTGTTTGAGCATGATGTGCTGGTGAAACGGCCGATTGTGCGCGGCTTTGATGATGTATTCTATGCACCGCACTCCCGTCATACCGAGTTCCGCGCAGAAGATATTGCAAAGGTGGATGATGTGGAAATTATTGCACAGTCCGAGGAAGCCGGTGTGTATCTGGTAGCCAGCAAAGACGGCCGCCGGGTGTTTGTATCCGGCCACTGTGAGTATGATCCGCTGACACTGGATGCTGAGTATCGTCGCGATGTGAATTTAGGCAAGCCGATTAATGTGCCGAAAAACTACTATCCGAATGATGATGACACCAAAGCGCCGATTGTGCGCTGGAGAAGCCACGGCAATCTGCTGTTTGCCAACTGGCTCAACTACTATGTATATCAGGAAACCCCATACGATTTATCCAGTTTAGACAAAGAATAGAGGCGTACTGTATGGCTCAGATTTTAATTTTTGACGGTGCTATGGGCACCATGCTGCAGGCAAGGGGGCTGGCTCCGGGGCAGAGCCCGGAAGAGCTGAACCTGACTATGCCGGAAGTGGTGGAAAGTGTCCATCTGGATTACTTAAACGCCGGTGCCGATATCGTTATCACCAATACCTTCGGCGGAAGCCGGCTGAAGCTGAACGAATATCATCTGGAAGAACAGGCGGCCGAAATCAACCGCCGTGCGGTGGAAATTGCACGCAGTGCCTGTAAAAAGGCAGGGCACGGCCTGGTTGCCGCGTCCCTTGGGCCTACCGGCCATTTTGTAACACCTGTAGGGGATACTTCGTTTGATGATATGTATGCGGTGTATCTGGAACAGGCAGAGGCTATCGCATCCGCGAAGCCGGATTATTTCCTGCTGGAAACCTTCAGCGATTTAGGGGAAATCCGTGCAGCGCTCCTGGCCTGCCTGGATGCGGGCAGGCGTGAAATTCCGGTTATCTGCAGTATGACCTATACCGGCGGCCGCACCTTAACCGGGGTAAGCCCTGCGGTAGCTGCGGTAACACTGGAAGCGCTGGGGGCATCGGTTATCGGCTGCAACTGCTCCGGGGGTCCCGATGAGCTGCAGCAGGTGGCTGCTGAACTGGCCCGCTACACCGAACTGCCGTTAGTAGCGCAGCCTAATGCAGGCCTTCCGTTAATGGTAGATGGCAAAGTGCAGTATCCGTTAGGGGCAGAGCAGTTTGCCGAAGAAATGAAAAAATTCCTGCCCCATCAGGTTGCTTTTTTAGGCGGCTGCTGCGGTACAACGCCGGAGCACATTGCCTGCCTCAGAAAGGCTGTTGCGGGTTATGAGACTGCACCACGCACGGTAGAGCCACTAGGCCGTTTATCCTGCCGGGAGCATATTGTAGAAATCGGCGGCAGCACACTGCCGAAAATGATTGGCGAACGCATTAACCCTACTGCCCGTAAAAAGCTGGCGCAGGGTCTGCGTGAGGGCAATCTGGATATGATTGAAAAAGAGGCGGAACTGCAGGCAGAGGCCGGTGCTCATATTCTGGATGTGAATGTAGGCACCCACGGTATTGATGAAGTACAGGTTATGGCCGATGTATTAACACTGCTGCAGCAGACAGTCAGCATTCCGCTGTGTCTGGATTCCACCAAGCCCGATGTGCTGGAAACAGCTCTGAAGCTGTATCAGGGCAAGGCGTTAATCAACTCGGTGAACGGCGAAGAAGCCAGCATGAAAAACATTCTGCCGCTGGCAAAACGCTACGGCGCTGCAGTGGTAGCTTTAACCTTAGATGAAAACGGCATCCCTGCGAAGGCAGAAGGCCGGCTTGAAATTGCAAAACGCATTGTTGCCGCCTGTGAGGCACATGGCCTGAAACGGCAGGATATTTATATCGACAGTCTCGTGCTCACAGTAGGTACTGATGTGAACGGACCGAAGGAAACATTGCGCACCATGGAGCTGATCCGGAAAGAACTGCCGGGTGTGAATCTGCTGTTAGGGGTGAGCAATGTATCCCACGGGCTGCCGAACCGTCCAAAGCTGAACAGTGCTTTTTTAGCTATGGCTATCGGCAAAGGGCTGGATTTATCCATTATCAATCCGCTGGATGAAATGATGAAAAATGCGTGGCAGAGTGCGGCGCTGTTAGCGGGCCGCGATGAAAATGCCGAAAACTATCTGCAGCTAAACAGCGAGCAGACAGCAAGTGCCATTCCGGTGGCCGCTGATGAAACGCCAAGCCTGGAGGCGGTGACCCGCTATGTGGTAAAAGGCAGCTCCGGCATTGCGAAGGTTGTACAGGCGCTGCTGGATAACGGCGTGGAAGCCATGACCATCATTAACGAAGGGCTGATTAAAGGTTTAAACGAAGTGGGCGAGAAGTACGAGAAAGGCGTATTTTTCCTTCCGCAGCTGATGCGCAGTGCAGAGGTATCCCAGCAGGCATTTGACCTGTTAGAAGGCCATTTACAAAGCGGAGAAGGCTTCCAGAAGGGAACGCTGGTCGTGGGTACGGTAAAAGGAGATATTCACGATATCGGCAAGAACATGGTGGCGGTTATGGTGAAAAACCACGGCTATCGTGTGGTTGATTTAGGCAAAAATGTACCGGCGGAAACTTTTGTGGATGCGGTACTGGAACATAAGGCCGAGTTTCTGGGCTTAAGCGCCCTGATGACTACCACCATGCAGGAAATCCCTGCCGTGATTGCGCTTCTGCGTGAAAAATCACCGCAGACGAAAGTTATCATCGGCGGTGCGGTTATCACAGAGGAATTTGCACAGGAGGCCGGTGCCGACGGCTTTGGCCGTGATGCCGTGCAGGCTGTGAAACTGATGGATAGCTTTCTGAATGTATGATAACAGAACGTGATAGAACCATGATATAGAAAGAAGGTGCTGCCCGGTGTTAAGAGAGCAGCTGGAGCAGAAAAAATTTGTTGTGACCATGGAGGTGGATCCTCCACGCGGAGCGGATCCATGGCCGGTATTTTTAGCAATCCACGATTTGGCCGATAAACTGACTGCGGTAAACATTGCCGACAGCCCGACTGCCAAACTGCGTATGAGTCCCATTGCGCTGGCCCATCTGGTGCAGGCGCAGCTGAAACTGGAAACCATTTTTCATTTAACCTGCCGGGATCGCAACCTGATGGGGCTGCAGGCAGAGCTTTTAGGCGCCCATGCTATGGGGGTGCGTAATATTCTGAC
>DAISWV010000138.1:0-4479 GCA_036826195.1 Peptococcaceae bacterium
CACTTTGCTGCTGGCACCAAACCACACACTGTCAAAGCCCAGCAGAAAATCACTGGTCTGCTGATAAAAGCCATCCTGTGCCTGCTGTTCTGCCTCGGCATGTTTTTTCTGCTGCATACCAAACACAAACGGAAACACAAGCCCTTCCAGCAAAAAGGCCAGAACCAGAACCAGTGCAGCCTGCGGCACCAGATACCATAAAACAAGGCTCATAACCAGAAGCACCAGAATGCACACCAGAGGAGCTGCCACCACACGCAGATAAAAAAACTGCAGAATCTCTACATCGTTTAAAATATTTTTAAAGAGCTTTGCCCCTTTGTTGCCAACCGCCCCCGGAAGCAGAGGCATAAGCCGGCGATAATACCAGCTTCTGAGATTGGCCAATACCTTCAGCGTCACATCATGGGATACCAGACGCTCCGCATAGCGGAACACCGCGCGGAAAATCCCGAAAAACCGTACCAGAGCCACTAATGTCATTAATTCCAGCATAGCCGGTACAATCGCTGCTTTGGAGATGAGCACCGCCGATGCCCCCAACAGGCCTACGCTGCACAAAATAGTGCAGGCCCCCAAGATACCGGCCAGCAGAACCTGCCCCTTATATTGTCTGATAAACCCGATTAACTGCCAGATTCCATTCATGCCGGCACCTCCGTTTCCTGTTTTTTATCATACACGTTTTAATACACCGTTTTCCATCCAATAGATACTATCTGCCAGATGGGCAATTTCTTCCCTGTGGCTTACAATCAGTGCAGTACGACCTTTTAACAAAGTCTCAAGCGCTTTGTACACCATGCGCTCACTGCGGTAATCAAGCCCTGCCAACGGCTCGTCACACACCACAAAGCTGCGGTTTCGCACAAAAATGCGGGCAATGCCCAGCATGCGTTTCTGTCCGCCGGATAACCCGCGGCCGCCCTCGCCTAAGAGCGTATCATAGCCATGTTCCAGCTGCTTCACAATTTTATCAAAACCCAGCATCTCACAGGCCTCCTGAACCATTTCCCGGGTAATGGACGCATCATTCAGGGCGATATTATCATACACCGAGCCGGAAAACACATAAATCTCCTGCCCGATAAAACCAACCTGGCTGCGCACCGTATCCAGCGACAGGGTTTTTACATCCACATCATTCCAGCTTACCACGCCGGCCTCTGCCAGTTTCATACCGCTTGCCAGCCCCAGCAGTGTGGATTTCCCGCATCCGCTTTTGCCAAAAATCACTGTTGTAGTTCCTGCTTTTAACTCCAGATTCATATGTTCCAGCGCAAAGCCGCTGTCGGCATACCGATACGATGCATCCTGAACTGTTACATCCGGAGCCTGAATCAAATGCAGAACGCCTTCGCCCCGTTCAGGCTCTTTGCGGTTTAAAAAGGCATTAATATCTTTAAAAGCGCTCATAGCCCGGATACTGTCGTGGTATTTGCCGCCCAGAGTGCGAAGCGGCACATAAAATTCCGGCGCCAGTAAAATAACAAACAGCGCCATACGAAAATCCACCATGCCCTCTACAAGCCGCACCCCCAGGGTTACCGCAACCAGAGCCACGCCAATCATTGTAAAAAACTCCAGTACAAAGGCCGATAAAAAAGCCACCTGCATTACTTTTAACGTGCGCACACGAAACCCGTCGGCCAGCTTATCCACCTTTAACGCACTTTCCTCTGCCTTGCCCCATACCTTAAGCCATGGCAGATACACCATCGCATCATGCAGATATCCGCTGATGCGGTTTAACACCTTCCATTGCTTTTCCGATGCCATTTTGCTGAACCGGCCGATCATCATCATAAAGAAAATCAGAATCGGAATGGTAATGAAAAGCAGAACACCGCTCACCCAGTCTACCGGAAAGATAAAGATAAAAAACAGAACCGGAATCAGTGCCGTTTTAATGGCCTGCGGAAAGAGCCGGGCAAAAAATTCCTCCAGCCGTTCCACCCCGTCGGTTAAAAGCGTCATACAGCTGCCAGAATCCGTTCCGCTGCCGTACACACCGCCTAGTCGATCCATTTTATCTAAAAGCAGCGACGCAGCCGCATCCTTAACCGAAAAGGCAAGCCCGTCCGCCAGATAACCGCCCAGTCTTGCAAATAATACGACACCCGTCATCAGCCCTGCCAGCACAAAAAAATCACTCTGCACAGTACTTACCGGCTGCCCTTTTAAAAATACACAATCGGCAATTCCGCTGATCACATACATCTGCAATATGATTGCTAACGCCTCCAGGAGCCCGCACAGCACAATCCCTGCTAAACACATTTTATCTTTTTTCTGAAAACTCACAGGCAGTTTCATCTTCATACCGCGGCCCCCCTTTCGTATAATTCAATAATACATATGTACCCCGATTTGTGATGATTTACACAACTTTTTATAAATTCCTGCAGCATATTTCATCCTACACATTGTTTTGCGTATGATCGCTCTGCAGATCTGTATTTGCTGCATGAAAACATAAAAAGGGCTTCTTCCCGATATACGTATTCGGAAGGAAGCCCTGTTATCGTTTTGGTCTAACCTGTCAGTATATATTTACATTTTAGTAATGTAAATCGTTTTTGGTAACCCGTTTGCGGAACATCCAGAAGCTCCAGCCCTGGTAGATGAGCACAATTGGAACTAATGTCAACGCAACGATGGTCATAATTTTTAAGGTGTACGGACTGGAACATGCGTTGTAGATGGTCAGGTTCCACAGAGGGTTCAGTGTAGAAATCAGAACATTCGGGAACATGGTTGCAAATACCATCACGGTTACGAATAAAATGGCCAGAATGGATGCCACAAATGCCAGGCCGCTTCTGCCTTTTAACTGCAGCACTACGGAAACGATGAGGCTTAATGCAGCCAGAGCCACCGCAATCACTGCGATTACAGAATTCAGAATGCCGGTAATCAGCGCACCGTAGATAACCCATGCCACTGTTGCAGCCAGCATTGCCACACCGATTTTTACGGAGTAGGCTTTTACACGGTTTGTGAGAGAATCCACACCGCTTTTCAGGCTTAAAAACAGTGCACCATGGTATGCAAACACCAGAACAAATACAATGCCGCCTAATAAGGTGTACGGTGTAATCAATGTGAACAGACTGCCTACGAATTCCATATTCGCATCAATTGGTACACCGGTTAAGAAGTTGCTTACCGCTACCCCAAAGAGCAGAGCCGGAAGCAGGGAGCCGATAAAGAACAGGCCATCCCATGTTTTGCGCCATGCAGCGCTGTCTACTTTACTGCGGAAATCAATGGCTACACCGCGTACAATCAGCCCGATTAAAATCAGGAAGAATGCCAGATAAAAGCCGCTGAACAGTGTTGCATACCAGTTCGGGAACGCTGCAAAGATTGCACCGCCTGCGGTTAACAGCCATACTTCGTTACCATCCCAGAAAGGCCCGATGGTATTTAAAATTACTCTGCGCTCGGTATCGTTTTTACCGGCAAACGGAAGCAGAATCCCTACCCCGTAGTCGAAGCCCTCCAGAATAAAGAACCCCGCAAATAACACGCCAACCAGAATAAACCACAATACATTCAGTTCCATTGTCTACACCCCCTTCACGTCTAAATCATGTACGTCAACGTCTAAATCATGAATATCTTTTACACCG
This sequence comes from Peptococcaceae bacterium, assembly GCA_036826195.1. GTDB lineage: Bacteria > Bacillota > Peptococcia > Peptococcales > Peptococcaceae > UBA7185. The sequence goes on from DAISWV010000138.1 coordinate 3,636, forward strand.
TTTTTAGCCAGCAGATATACATCCACTACCGCCAGAACGGTATACACCAGTGCAAAACCAATCAGCGAAATCAGCACTTCTGTGCCGGAAACCGATTTGCTTACGCCTTCGTATACAGTCTGTAAACCGTATACAATCCAAGGCTGGCGACCCATCTCAGCCAGAATCCAGCCAGCGGAGTTTGCCAGGTACGGCAGTGCGATCCCTAAACCTAATAATTTCAGCAGTAAGCGATTGTTTGCCAGTTTGCCGGATTTGTTTAACACCATAGCCGCCAGTGCAAACAGAATCATTAAACCGCCAGCGCCAACCATCACACGGAATGCCCAGAAGCATACAGTAACCGGTGGAATATAATTGCCTTCGCCGTGTTCGGCCACCATTTCCGCCTGCAGCTCATGGATACCTTTTACTTCGCCTGTAAAGGAGTTATGCATCATAAAGCTCAATGCATTTGGCACAGCGATTTCAAAGGTGTTTTCGCCCTTTTCCTCATCAATAATTGCCACTAAAGCCAGCGGAGCCGGGTCTTCTGTTTCCCATAATGCTTCAGCCGCAGCCATTTTCATCGGCTGTTCATCGCCTAAATGCTGCCCCTGTGCATGGCCTACGCCTGCAACCAGTAAAGAACCGATTAACGCAAACACTGCAGCAATTTTCATCGATTTCTGGAAGAACGCTTTATCGTGTCCTTTCAGCAGATTAATAGCACTGATACCCAGTACAAAGAACCCTGCCGTTGCCCACGCACCGGTAATTACGTGCGGATACTGATACCACAGATGTTCGTTTGTTAATAACGCCAGGAAACTTTCCATTTCAGCTCTGCCGTTATTGATGGTAA
>DAISWV010000139.1:0-4462 GCA_036826195.1 Peptococcaceae bacterium
ATAACAGTATAATAAATTTATTTTTTTGTCAAGAGGGAGAAATAATATTGACATAACTGTATATATACTATATAATAACAGACATAAACAATAAGATAACAATGAGAATATATACACGAAATAAATCTCCTGAAAGGAGTGAAAAAAATGGATGAACAGGCAAGACAAATTCGAAGAGAAATTATGAGAGAATATCGTCAGGAAATTGCAGAAACTCAGGCAAAACGTCGTGCTGTTCTGGAAGCGGAACGGCGGGAACGGCTGGCTCTGCAGAGAGAGGCTGCGATGGAACGACGCATAATGCGTCAAATGGTACAGAAAGAACAGCGAAGCAGAATCATTCTGGTGCTTCGCAATAACCTGCTGACTCGGTAACAGACAGGTTTGGAAAATGAGAGTAAGAGGAAAACAGAGCAAGCGGTTTGTAAAAGACAAGGAGGAATGTCTTATGTTTCGACCATCCAAATCGGTAACCCGATGCCCAATATGCGGGGAACCGTTAACATATGAAACCATCGACCAGTTTGGGGTACCGGTGGGTTATAATGTACAGTGTACAGAATGCAATAATTACAGTGATATCTGGGTGAATGGTCTGCGAGAAGTGCAGTGTGGCCAGTGGCTCAGCCCGGATTATGAATCAGATTACGGTGCAATGACAGCCAGAGAAAAATGGCAGGCACTGAAAATTCTGTGTGAACTGAATCTGCGGCTGGCAACAGAAAAAATCCGATATGCTGTTCAGCAGATGCAGGAACCACAGATTAGAGAAAAACAGGTACACGCATAATAAACGCTGTTGTAGACCTTCCCCCATAAGGTCTGAACAATAGATTGCCCTAGGCAAAGATGGACTGTCGCACATAACGATGCGGCAGTCCATTTTTGCTGCACAGAAATTATATGGGAACATGGGCCAGGGTGCATCCGACGACACCTATATTCGCTGGATTATCCGACTGGAATTAGCTGAATAATAAAAACTGGCAGACTGATGCAGAACTGCGTCAGTCTGTTTTTTGTTGTTTTTATACGTTTCCACATGGTTCGATGTTATTAAGCGAAATATAATAATTTTCCAGTCACTGGAAGGAAATGGAGCAATTATCCCGAAAAAAATAGTATCTGGAATATAAAGGAAGTGATTGCGTTGGATTGGAAACTGGAAAAAGATACACTGACGCTGTATCCGCAGGGAGATCTGGACATGGTTTCATCGGGAGCTGTAAAAGAGAGTCTGGATGCCATTCTGTACGGTCGCGGAAGTTTAAAGCAGCTGATTGTGAATTTAAGCGATGTGACGTTTATTGACAGTTCGGGGCTGGGAATGCTGATCGGCTGTTATAAGGTTATGCACGGCAGGCAGGGGCGGATGATGATTTGTGATGCATCAGAACGTGTATATCGTCTGCTGGAATTGTCCGGCATAAAAAAACTGATGCCGGTGATGCGGCAGGAAACATCAAAAACTGTCAGGGGGGAAGGCTATGGGAAACGATAATCAGGTAACACTGCAGGTGAAAAGTATTGGAGAGAATGTGTCGCTGGTGCGTATGATGGCTGGCGGTTTTTTATATTCCTATGATTTAACGCTGGATGTGCTGGATGAAATTAAAATTGCGCTGTCGGAAGCGGTATCTAACTGCATGATTCACGGTTATAACAATGCCCGGGACCGGATTGTAACCGTAACCATGGAAGTGCAGGATCGAAAGTTAACCATTGAGGTACAGGATGACGGCGTAGGGATTGCAGATATTGCACAGGCTATGGAGCCGGCGTTTTCTACGCGTGAAGAGCATATGGGGCTGGGGTTTATGTTTATGCAGACGTTTATGGATGAGATGGAAGTGATTTCGGCACCAGGGGAAGGCACCAGAGTTGTGATGCAGAAACAGCTGCCTGCGGCTGTAGAGCCCATAAGCGATGCGGGGTAAGGTGATACGATGGCAGGTAGATTAAATGATATGAATTTACCGCGCTTTCCCTTATTAACAAACGATGAAGTTCAAGTCCTGCTGAAGCAGGCAAAAGAAGGAGACGATGCAGCACGGGAGCGCCTCATTAATTGCAATCTGCGGCTGGTATTCAATTTAATTCAGCGTTTTGCCGGTCGCGGCTATGAAATGGAAGATTTATTTCAGATTGGCACCATCGGGCTGATGAAAGCCATTGATAAATTTGACACATCCTATGATGTGCGGTTTTCCACTTATGCGGTGCCGATGATTATTGGCGAAATCCGCCGGTTTTTACGGGATGACGGACCGATTAAAATCAGCCGTTCGTTAAAAGAAACCGGAATCCGTATCCGCTATATGCAGGAGACATTAACCAAAGAACTGGGGCGTGTGCCAACGTTACAGGAAGTTGCTGAAAAGCTGGAGCTGAATCCGGAACAGTTAACTGAAGCTCTGGAAGCAACCCGGTATTTAACATCCATTCATGAGGAACTGTATCAGGATGATGGAGACGCCATCTATGTGATTGACCAGCTGGCCAGCCGGGAAGATGACACAAAATTTCTGGAACACCTGGCGTTAGGGGAAGTGCTTGAACGTTTGCCGGAACGGGAGAAGCATATTCTGCATCTGCGTTTTTTTGGCGACCAGACACAGACCGAGGTGGCGAAACGCATTGGTATTTCACAGGTGCAGGTATCCAGGCTGGAGCGCAGTGCTCTGAAAAAAGTGCGAGAAATGTTATCCGGCTGAATAGACAAAATATAACCCTATATGATAAAATATATAAATAATCTTTCAAACAGGGAGCTGGAAACAATGGGTTTTAAAAGTGACATTGAAATCGCACAGGAAACTGAAATGGCAGTGATTAATACAATCGCTGACAAACTGGAAATCCAGGACGAATATGTAGAAAATTACGGCAAATACAAAGCAAAAATTGATTACCGCATGCTGAAAGAATATCAGGACAAACCAAACGGCAAACTGATTCTGGTAACTGCTATCAACCCTACTCCTGCAGGGGAAGGCAAAACCACCACCACTGTTGGTTTAGGTGATGCGTTATCCGCTATGGGCAAAAAAACAGTTATTGCTCTGCGTGAACCTTCTTTAGGGCCGGTATTCGGTGTAAAAGGCGGTGCTGCAGGCGGCGGCTATGCACAGGTAGTACCAATGGAAGATATCAACCTGCACTTCACAGGGGACATGCACGCAATCGGTGCAGCAAACAACCTGTTAGCAGCTATGATTGACAATCACATTCAGCAGGGTAACGTATTAGGTATCGACCCTCGCAGAATCACCTGGAAACGCTGCGTAGATATGAACGATCGTCAGCTGCGCTATATTGTAAGCGGTCTGCACGGCAAAGCAAACGGTATGCCTCGTGAAGATGGCTTCGATATTACCGTTGCATCTGAAATTATGGCAATTCTGTGCCTGTCCAGCGATATCGACGATTTAAAACAGAAACTGGCAAGCATCGTAATCGGCTACAGCTTCAAAGACGAGCCAATTACCGCAGGTCAGCTGAACGCACAGGGCGCAATGGCAGCTCTGTTAAAAGATGCGCTGAAACCAAACCTGGTTCAGACTCTGGAAAAAACACCTGCATTTATCCACGGCGGCCCATTCGCAAACATTGCACACGGCTGCAACAGTATTATGGCTACCAGCATGGCTCTGAAACTGGGTGACTATGTAGTAACTGAAGCTGGCTTCGGTGCTGACCTGGGTGCAGAAAAATTCCTGGATATCAAATGCCGCAAAATGGGCATTCAGCCAGATGTTGTTGTAATCGTTGCTACTGTACGTGCACTGAAATACAACGGCGGCGTTGCAAAAGCAGATCTGAACAACGAAAACCTGGAAGCTCTGGAAAAAGGGATTCCAAACCTGCTGCGTCACATCGAAAATATTACACAGAGCTTTGGTTTACCGGCAGTGGTTGCAATTAACCGCTTCCCAACCGATACCGAAGCAGAACTGCAGCTGATTTATGATAAATGCAAAGAACTGGGCGTTAACGTTGCTCTGTCTGAAGTATGGGGCAAAGGCAGCGAAGGCGGTAAAGAACTGGCAGAAGAAGTTATCCGCTTAACCGATGCTGGTGCAGGCAAACTGCAGTTTACTTATGATGTAGAAGAATCCATCATGGATAAAATCAACGCTGTAGTAACCAAAATTTATCATGGTGCTGGCGTAGACTATACACCAAATGCGAAAAAAGCAATCAAACAGCTGGAAGACCTGGGCTACGACAAACTGCCAATCTGCATGGCAAAAACCCAGTACTCCTTCTCTGATAATCAGGCTCTGCTGGGTGCACCGGAAGATTTCCGCATCACCATCAGCAATGTAAAAGTATCCGCAGGTGCGGGCTTCATCGTTGTTTACACTGGTGATATCATGACCATGCCAGGGCTGCCAAAAGTTCCGTCTGCAGAAAAAATCGACGTGGACAACGACGGCAAAATCTCCGGCCTGTTCTAATC
>DAISWV010000140.1:0-4439 GCA_036826195.1 Peptococcaceae bacterium
AGAAAAAAGAACGGCTGCAGCGCTTAAACGATGTATTAAGCGATATCGGCCGCAATATTAACGATAAATTAAACGACAAAGTCGTAGAAGTGCTGGTGGAAGGCCCAAGTAAAACTAATGCGGACATGCTTACCGGCCGCACAACCAGCAACAAAACTGTTATTTTTGCAGGGGATCCATCCCTGGTAGGGCAGATGGTGAATGTTCACATCACCGAAGCGCAGACCTGGGTATTAAAGGGAACCCTAGCTGAATAAAATAAATAATTTTAAAATTTATACGGAGGTGCTACTGTGGATATTTTCACAAAAGCAAAAGACTTAGCAGATGCAATTGCTAACTCTGCAGAACTGGCTTCTCTGAAAGAAGCAGAAATGAAAATGATGATGGACACTGAAGCAAGAGAAATCGTAGAAGAATACCAGGGTATCCAGATGGATGCTATGAACAAAGGTTTAAGCTACGAAGACCTGTCTGAAGAAGAGAAAAAACACGTAGAAGAACTGGAAGCAAAAATGAATGAAAACGCTAACATCAGCGCATTCTTAGGTGCAAACCAGGCATTCGAACAGATCATGCGTTCCGTAAACATGATCATCAGCGCAGCAATCAACGGCCAGCAGGGCGGCGGCTGCAGTGGCTGCAGCTCCTCTGGTGCTGACGGCAGCTGCAACTGTGGCGGCAGCTGCGGCAGCTGCTAATCACATCGATTAGTAGAAGCCTCAGGCCAGATACAAAGCTAACAATAAAAGGGTATCCGTCTTATGCGGATACCCTTTTTGTGTTGGAACGACAGATAGATACAGTTTTGGTTATGTCAATACTGATGATAATGAATAGTGGTAGAAAAACACAAAACAGGCGGTGGACTCAAAAGAGAATCCATCGCCTGTTTCAGAGAAAAGAGGATTGAGAAAATGTTTTAATTAAGCGTTGCGTTCTGCAATAATTTTTTCAGCAATTTTTGCAGGAACTTCTTCGTAGTGATCCAGTGTCATGGTGAATTTGCCACGGCCCTGTGTCATAGCTTTCAGGTCGATTACGTATTTCTGTACTTCCGCCATTGGAGCCTGTGCCAGAATAATCTGCTGTTTGCCGTCAGCGGTAGGTTCCATACCCATGATGCGGCCGCGTTTGCTGTTTAAGTCGCCCATGATATCGCCCATGTAAGCTTCCGGAACGGTAATGCGCATATCCATGATAGGTTCTAACAAAACCGGACCTGCCTGTTCGGCACCCAGTTTGAAACCGGTGGATGCAGCAATTTTGAACGCCATTTCGTTGGAGTCTACCGGATGGTAGGAGCCGTCGTACAGGGTTACTTTGATGTTGCCTAATGGATAGCCTGCCAGGATACCCTGAGACATGGCTTCGCGAACACCTTTTTCAACAGCAGGGAAGTAGTTTTTCGGAACAGCGCCGCCAAATACTTCTTCGGCGAATACAAATTCTTCTTCGCTTGGTTCAATACGCAGCCATACATCCCCGTACTGGCCTGCACCGCCGGACTGTTTTTTGTGTTTGCCCTGAATTTCAACTTTTTTCTTGATGGTTTCGCGGTAAGGAATCTGAGCCGGTTTCAGCACAACATCTACACCGAATTTGTTTTTAAAGCGTTCTGCCACAACTTCCAGATGGGTTTCGCCAACGCCGGATAAGAGAGTTTCGTGTGTTTCTGCATTCTTTTCCAGACTTAAGGTTGGGTCTTCTTCTAACAGACGGCCCAGAGCGTTACTCATCTTGTCATCGTCGTCTCTGGATTTTGGAGCCAGAGCGAAGGTGAGGTTTGGAGCAGGGAATTTAATAGGAGCCAGTTCAGGCACGCTCTGACCTTTCACAGTCAGGGTGTTGCTGGTCTGGGTATTCTGTAATTTTGCAATGGCAACGATATCACCAGCGTTAACGGTGGTAACAGTAGACTGCTGTTTACCGCAAGGGATAATAAAGCTGCCTACTTTTTCTTCTACATCGTTGTTCACATTATAAATGCCGTCGCCTGCGTTAAACTGCCCGTCAATTACTTTTAAGAAGCTCAGTTTACCAACAAACGGGTCAGCCAGAGTTTTAAATACGATAGCACTTGCAGGAGCCTGTGCGTTTACGGTTGGAATTGGCAGCAGGTCTACCAGAACATCCATCATAACGTCCAGACCCATATTTTTTGCAACGGAGCCGCCTACTACAGGGAAAATTTCGCCGTGTGCAATCCCCATACGCAGTGCGGAACGGATTTCTTTATTGGTTGGCACTTCGCCTTCCAGATATTTTAACAGCAGTTCATCACAGCTTTCCGCTGCTACTTCGATTAAGTAGGTACGCTGTGATTCGTAATCTTCCATGTATTCTTCCGGAATTGGAATTTCAACGGATTTGCCTTCTTCGAATTTATATGCTTTTTCGTTTAAAAGGTCAATCATGCCGACGAAGTCTGCTTCTTTCCCCATTGGCAGCTGCAGAGGCACAATACCGGTACCGTATTTGGCACGCATTGCTTCTACAACGGTTTCAAAACAGGAGTTTTCCCGTTCCAGTTTATTGATGAAGATAACCCGCGGCAACTTGTTGTTTGCTGCGATATCCCAGATTACTTCGGTCTGAACTTCGATACCTGCAACACCGCATACAACCATCAGCATATTGTCTACTGCGCGTGTTGTAGAAATAACTTCACCGATAAAATCTGCATAGCCTGGTGTGTCGATCATATTCAGTTTTGTGCCGTTCCATTCCACTGGTGCCAGAGATGCAGAAATGGTTACCTGACGTTTAATTTCTTCCGGCAGATAGTCGGTTACGGTAGTACCGTCTTCTACTTTACCTAAACGATTTGTCACGCCTGTATTAAACAGCATGGTTTCTAATAACGATGTTTTACCGGAGCCGCTGTGCCCCGCGATACCAATATTACGGATATCTCCTGTCTGATATACTTGCATAATGTCCACCCCTTGTGTGTAATTTATAGTTACTAGTTTATTTAGACATAACTCGATAAAATCCTTTTATTTTCTTTATATATTTTAAAATTTTTTAAAAAAATTTAATGCTCCGCTGTTTTTTTCATATCTAAACTTTCCTTGCGGTACATAAGAATAGAAGCAGAAATCAAAACCTGGAAGGACGGGGCGGATATGAACAGTAAATTCCTGAAAGGGACCTTGATATTGCTGGCAACCAGTGTGCTTCTGCGCGGAATCGGTTTTGTATATCAGATGCTGATTGTGCGCTTTGCAGGAACGGAAGCAGTTGGAATTTTAAATATGAGCGTTCCCTTTTACAGCATTCTGCTGGTTATGGCAACGGCCGGGATGCCGGTCGCCATTGCAAAACTAACAGCAGGGTTTGTATCGAAAGGAGAGGAAGCCGAGATTGGGCGGATGATGCGTACAGCGTTTCTGCTGGTGGGGACGCTCAGCATTGGTGCCTTTGCAGCTGCGGTTTGGGTGCTTCCGCAGGTATTTTCCCATCTTGGCACAGAGGCGCGTGTGGCAAAATGTTTTACAATGCTGATACCTGGGCTTGTGATTGTGCCGTTCTGTTCGGTTATGCGAGGCTATTTTCAGGGTATGCAGCAGATGCAGTATCCTTCTTTGGGGCAGGTGGCAGAGCAGGTGATTCGTGTCATATCCGGTTTGGTGCTGGTCATCTGGATATGTCCGAAAGATGTTACGATGCTTGCAATGGCTTTAGCGGCGGCTGCTATGCTGGGCGAGGCTGGAGGATGCCTGCTTTTGTGGTTTTGTTATTTGTATGCAAGGCGAAAGCAGAGGCAGCGAAACCCGGAGAGCACGGGCGCTTCTCGTACGGCGCTGCCGGATTTGCTGGCTTTGGGGATGCCGCAAGCCTTTACAAAGCTTACAAGCAGTGTGGATATGGCGATTGAAGCAAGTCTGGTGCCGTTTTGTCTGATTCATATGGGCTTCAATGCCAGTCAGGCAGCTGCAGTATACGGGCAGTTTTCCGGAGTGGCGGTAAGTTTAATTACCATTCCCACTGTATTGACAGGCGCATTAGGTACCGCTTTAATCCCTGCTGTTTCAGAGGCCGATGCCGGCGGACGAAAAAAGGAACTGGAAGCGCGATGCAGTCAGTCTGTTCTGATTACCTGGATGTTTAGCCTGCCGGTGATTCTGATGCTTTACGCCTACGGGGAGGAGCTTTGCTGTATTCTGTTTCATATCGAAGGGATGGGGCCTATGATGCGCATGCTGTCATTTGGTGCTGTATTTATGTATCTGGAGCAGACGCTGGTAGGTATTCTGCAGGGGCTTGGAGAAACAAAGACGGTGTTTGTGAATAATTTTTGGGGGTCTTTTTCGAAACTGATTGGGATGTATTACGGTATCTGTATACTGGGCTGGGGAAGCCTTGGCGTTGCAGCAGGTATGGTGCTGGGATACGGCCTGCAGTGTCTTTTGAATCTGGCAGCACTTTCCTGC
>DAISWV010000141.1:0-4430 GCA_036826195.1 Peptococcaceae bacterium
TCTTATCCGCTGATTGCCCGTGAACTGACACGTCGTGTCTGTCCGGATGTATTCTATGCCAATAAGATTCGGGATAACCGTAATTACGGAGAACTTCTGCGTGAAACGATGGAAGCTGTAAACTGCGGCGGTATTCGAGTAATTTTAACACCGGGCCGTTATAATGCAGCCTTTTTTGAACATTCTTATCTGGCAGAAAAGACTGGTTCGATTCTGGCTATGCCGCAGGATTTATATGTAGAAGACAATGTGGTATATTATCGTTCTTTTGACGGTAAACCGCAGAGAGTCGGTGTGATATACCGCCGTATTTCGGATGAATATCTGGATCCGCTGACATTTCTGCCGGAGTCTCTGATTGGGGTGCCGCATCTGATGGATGCCTACAGAGCCGGCAATGTAGCGATTATGAACACACCTGGCAATGGGGTTGCAGATGATAAGGGCATTTATTATTTTGTGCCGAAAATGATTCAGTATTATTTAAAGGAAGAGCCGATTCTAAAAAATGCACCGACTTATCTGCCGATGTATGAACAGGACATGGCTTATGTGTTAAGCAATCTGGAAAAACTGGTTATTAAAGATGTGGCAGAGGCTGGCGGATATGGTGTGGTATTTGGCCGTGATCTGAGTGCGGAAAAACTGCAGGAAATGAAAGATTTGATTCAGAAGGAGCCGCGCCGGTTTATTGCACAGGAAATTATCTATTTTAAAGATTTAACGACGATGGAAGATGGAATTGCAGTGGAACGTAAAGCGGATTTGCGTGCGTTTGTACTGACCGGGAAAACCACAAAAGTATGGGCCAGCGGCTTGACTCGTTTTTCCCGCAATCCGGAATCGTTTGTGGTGAATTCGTCACAGGGAGGAGGCTTTAAAGACACATGGGTGCTATCTCGTTAGAAAAATCTCAGCAGATGTACTGGCTGGGCCGTTATGCGGAGCGTGTATTTACAACGCTGCAGGCCTATACCATTCTGTTTGATGAAACCGTGGATGAACGACAGGTATTGTACGATAAATTCTGTCAGACATTAGGAATTCCGGATGTGTATGGTTCGCAGGCGGTCTTTTTTGAAAACTTTTTATTTGATGGTACAAATCCGGCATCCGTTGCCAGCAGCCTGGACCGGGTGTTTGACAATGCTGTCGTACTGCGCGATGAAATAAGCAGCGAATCTCTGTCGTATATTCATATGGCAATGGAACAGCTGCAGGAAGCGCGTACTTCGAAAGAACGTCTGCTGGATCTGCAGATCATTCAGGATTATCTCTATGCTTTCTGGGGCAGTGTAGACGACCGGGCCAACAGCGAAATGTGCCGCAACCTGATGAAATGCGGCCGGTATGTAGAGCGTATGGATTTATATGTGCGCCTTCACTTTTCCTATGCAGAGGTGGAACGTTCCTATTATAAACTGCGCAGCCGTATCGGCAAAGCCGGTCTGCCGTATCAGGAGAAAAATCTGGACTGCGTTGGAGAATGTATTGTATCTGAGGAGATTCTGGATGCAAACCGCCTGAAGGTGCTTAACTGCCTGGCACAGCTGTTTTCCTGAAAAACAGTCTGACTGCCTGATAGAGGCTGTGTGAGGAGGTGTTGATGATTGCGTAAAGTGAAATTTACTTATAAGATGGAGCTGCAGTTTAGTGAGCCGGTACGACAGCACTGTTACAGTCTGCTGGCGTTTCCTTTGCGCCTTCCGGAGCAGCGGATTGACAGGCTTTGCTGGTCGCTTGAACCGGATGCTTCTCTGCAGTTTCAGCAGGACTATTTTGGAAATACTATCGGCACTGGACGTTATGATGCGCCGCATACTTCCTTCTGTTTTACAATGGAGGGAGAGGCGGGCATTCATATAGAAGAACGGAAACCGGAAGTCTGCCTGCCGGTATATCGTTATCCATCTGCAGCCTGTCGTATGAATGAACCAATGCAGAAATTTCTGAACCAGTGTTCAAAACCGCTGCAGATGGATGCGGTTTCTTACAGTATGCATTTAATGGACTGTCTGCATCAGAGATTCCGGTATGAATCAGGCAGTACCATGGCATCGACTGCGGCTGGAGATGCATTTGCGCAGGGATGCGGTGTGTGTCAGGATTATGCGCAGATTCTGATTACACTATGCAGGGAAAATGGCATTGCAGCTCGCTATGTGGCTGGTCTGATTTCCGGCGAGGGCGCTACGCACGCCTGGGTGGAAGTGTACGACGGAAAAATGTGGTACGGGCTTGACCCGACGCAGAACAGGGCGGTAGATAATGGGTACTTAAAACTGGCTCAGGGACGCGACAGCCAGGACTGCCGGCTGAATCGCGGTGTGTTCTGCGGCTCTGCTGCGCAGCAACAGCATGTATATGTCAGTATGGAGGAACAGGAAGTATGATAGAACGTGTAATAGAAGTAGGGCTGCCTGTGGATGAAAATCTGGTGATTGTGCGTAATCGTTTACAGCCCGAAGTATTGCGTGGCGATGAAAAACGAATTGCCATTGTAACCGGTACACATGGTGATGAACTGGAGGGACAGTATGTCTGTTATCTGCTGAACCATGTTATTCAGCAGAATAAACAATATCTGAACGGAATTGTAGATATTTATCCGGCGCTGAATCCTATGGGGATTGACTCTATCACAAGGGGCATCCCGATGTTTGATATGGATATGAACCGGATTTTTCCGGGGGATGAACGCGGTGCCACTGCTGAATATGTGGCAGCTGGGATTATCAAAGATCTGGCTGGTGCAGATATGTGCATCGACATTCATTCCAGTAATATTTTTTTGAGGGAGCTTCCGCAGATTCGTATTAACGAACAGTCGGCGCTGAAACTGCTGCCGTATGCAGAGCTGCTGAATATGGATTTTATCTGGGTGCATAGTGCAGCCACTGTATTGGAAGCAACTCTGGCGTACAGTTTAAATCAGATTAATGTGCCGACACTGGTAGTGGAAATGGGTGTTGGGATGCGGATTGACCAGCATAATGGTCAGCAGTTAGTAGATGGAATCCTGAATTTAATGTATAACATGGGGATCTGGACAGGCCCTGTTCCGGAAGTCCGCTGTCCTCTTATTTCCAGGGATGGCCATGTAGGATATATTAATGCAGAAAAAAGCGGCATTTTTGTACCGCAGGTTGATCATCTGGATACTGTTCGACAGGGGGATCCGGTGGGTTCTATTGTGAGCCCGTTAACTGGAGAGGTGCTGCATCAGATTCAGGCACCGTGCAGCGGCATGATTTTTACGCTGCGGGAATATCCGGTAGTAAATGAAGGGTCGCTGATTGCCCGTATATTAGGAGGTACTGTGCAGTGAGAAAAGAGATTTTGTATGAATTGCACTCGCCTTACCGGGAAAGTCTGAAAGTTCATGGATATTATTTTGGAGAGGGAAATAAAACAGCCTGTATTGTTGGGGCGCTGCGCGGCAACGAGGTACAGCAGATGTATGTATGTGCCCGTTTAATTGAGGCACTGAAAAAACTGGAGGCAGAAGGCGCTATTGCAGAGGGGCAGGAGATTCTGGTAATTCCATCCGTAAATCATGCATCCATGAATATCGGCAAGCGGTTCTGGCCAATTGATGATACTGATATCAACCGTATGTTTCCAGGTTATCATTTAGGGGAAACCACTCAGCGAATTGCATCCGGACTGTTTGAAAAAATCAAGGGCTATCAGTATGGGATTCAGCTGACCAGTTTTTATATGATGGGAGAGATTATCCCGCATGTGCGTATACTGGATTTAGGCTATCATAATATTGAACTGGCTAAGGCTTTTGGTATGCCGTATGTGATGCTGCGGCATCCACGCCCTTATGACAGTACCACTCTCAATTATAACTGGCAGGTATGGGAATCTAACGCGTTTTCTCTGTATACAACCCATACTGAGGAGTTTGATACACCGGAAGCGATGCACATGGTGGATCATATTCTGGGTTTCTTAAATTATTGCGGCGTGATACAATATCGAAAACGGCCTGGGTATGCCAGCCATGTGGTAACGGATAAGAATCTGGTAACTGTGCAGACAAGCATTTCCGGTTTATACCGGTATTTTAGAAATCCCGGGGAAGTTGTGCATAAAGGGGACTTGCTGGCACAGGTACTGGATCCGTTTGAGGCGACTATTCGCGAAGAATTGTTTTCACCGGTTGACGGTACGGTATTCTTCCGCCAGAAAAGCCATCTGATTAATCAGAATGCAGTAGCATTTCGACTATTAGAAGAAGAGTAGGTTGAATTGTTTCTATAAAATCTTAGAGAAGATAAGGCTTAAAAAGGCACAGCTGCAAAGATATATTAAAAAATAAACAGAAGCAGGAAAAACAAAAGCTCGGTAAACATAGTTTACCGAGCTTTTTAATGCGGACGACGGGACTTGAACCCGTATGAGATACCTCACACGCACCT
>DAISWV010000142.1:0-4423 GCA_036826195.1 Peptococcaceae bacterium
CTTAAACTATACCACATATTTGTATTCGTCTCAAGGCTCGGCCTGATTCCTTTGTCATTGCCTCACCTCGCCGCACTTATTTTATAAAATAGAATTTATGTGGCATATAGTATAACATATAGCATGACATACAGTAAACAAAGGGCTGGCATCTGTAACCATTTCCATATACTGTTTTGATACTGTTTTGTTTATCGTATTGCGTTTGTGCGGACATTTGCATATAATATAATTATCAAATCTATCCTGTTTTTATTTTTGAAAGGAGCTGCTGTATCATGGCAAAAACAGCGAATCTGTACGCACGAATTGAACCGGATGTAAAAGAAAAAGCCGAGCTTATTCTGGATTCCTTAGGTATTCCAGCATCCAGTGCCATTAATATGTTTTACAAACAGATTATCCTGCACAGGGGGATTCCTTTTGAGGTTAAACTGCCTTCCGGCCCGAATATCCCAGATATCAACGATTTGACCGAAAATGACTTATCTGCACTTTTGCAGAAAGCACACGATAATATCGAAGCCGGTCGTACCTATCCAATGGAAGAAGTATTTGCAGAATTAAGAAAGGAATACGGTCTATGAGTTATAGCATTGAGTTATCTCCAGAAGCCAAAAATGACTTAAACAGTATTTTTTCTTATATTGCATTTCAAATTCCGGAATTAAACTCACTCTCAAATGCTGAACAACAAATTTCACGATTAGAAAAAGGAATTTCCGCACTCCGTGAATTCCCCAATCGCTATCCTTTGTACAAAAAAGAATCATGGCATAGCATCGGTATTCGTATCATGCCGATTGATCATTACAATGTATTCTACCGTGTAGACCAGGATAAGCATGTGGTATATATTTATCACATTTTATATAACCGTCGTAATCTAGACACTTTATGAAAAAACAGCCTGTAATTCAGGTCTGCATACAGAAATTTCCCAGTATCGAGGTGATGTTATGCATATTAATCAGCTGAAATATTTTGTGGCGGTGGCGGAGCACCGCAGCTTTTCCAAGGCGGCGGAGCAGTATTTTCTGACCCAGACGGGGGTATCGCAGCAGATACAGAAACTAGAAGAAACAATTGGGGTAACGCTGATTGACCGCAAAACCAGACCGATTTCGCTGACACCGATGGGCACGGTGTTTTTACGGGAAGCCCGTATTATTCTGATGAAGCTGGACCAGGCTATCCAGCGGGCCAGAGAGGCATCCACCGGTATCACCGGCACACTGCGTATCGGGTATACAAACGGGTATGAGCACAGTGATCTTACCGCCAAGCTGCGCCAGTTTCATCACGAATTTCCCAATGTACTGATTACCTGCCAGCGCTGCCCCACCGATCTTCTGGCTAAAGGCCTGATTGACGGGGAATACGATGTTATTTTCACCTGGGACAGTACCAACATCTGTAACGATGAATCGGTTTATTATCGGCTGCAGGAGCGGGTGCCTCTGGTGGTGGCCATGTATGCGTCCCATCCGCTGGCACAGAATACCGGCCTCACCCGTGCGGATTTAAAAAACGAAACCAACCTGTTTATGTCCCCTTCCAGCACCGGTGATTCTTTAGGGGATGAATATTTTCTGCATTTGTATCAGAAAGCCGGCTATACGCCTAATATCCTGCTTCGTTCCAGTGATGTTGAAAGTATTCTGATGATGGTCTCGGCCGAAGAAGGCATTTCCATTCTGCCTGTTTCCTGTATCCGCCGTTTATCCGATGTGGATAATCTGGTATTTGTGCCTCTTTTAGGCGAAAATGAAACCGAAGATATTCTGGCAGTATGGCGCAAAGACAACGAAAGCCCGTCGCTGCAGAAATTTTTAACGCTGTGGGATACCGAGCCCGACATGCAGTAAATTGCGGCAGATACATGCGTTTCAGACATATGCTATTCCAATATAAGCTGTCCAAATCAAAAAAACCTTCCGCTCTGCGCACTGCAGAACAGAAGGTTTTTTTCTATCACATTATTTTACTTTTTCCGCCAGGCGGCTGCTCATATTCCCTGCGCGGGATTCTTCCAGCCAGCTCAGATAGATTAACATTTCATCCACTTCGTCATCATGTTTCATCATGCCTGCCGGATAACCGCTCTGCAGGCGCAGCTCTTTGAGCGCCAGATAATCCTTCACCAGATTGTCTTTTGCATAACGTTTTTCGTTCAGCCGGTAATCCAGAATTTCTGCCATTTCGGTCAGGCTTTTGCTCCATTTGTTATAGTGGAACATCCCCAGCACCAGAAATACCGGGATTGCCGCCTCCACCGGAATCGGCACCGGCAGTCCTGCCATACGGCCTGCAAAATGCAGCACACCGATACATACAAAGGCAAAACATGCTTTCCATTTTTTGCGCTGGCGTTTTTTGCAGCACATATAGTAGAGGAACAGAATAATAGACGATGCCAGACACGCAAAGGAGAAATTTTTAATAACCCCCATCTGCACCATAAGCTTCGTCCAGGCCTGTAATGTCCATGGATAGAGCAGCACAAACAGAATGAGCAGAATCACTCCTGCAATCCCGAACGGGCCATATTTTTTAAGCTGTTTTGCACGCTGTTCCTTCCGGTATGCCTCGGCACCTGTTTTTGCAATCATCTGCTGCAGAGCAATCTCCTCCTGCAGATACTTTGCAAAATAACCGGCCCGGTTTTCATCCATAATCTCATACAGATAAGCCTGGGCATCCTTGGTCTGCTGAATCAGTTCTTTTATAAAACGCCAAAGTCCCAGTGCAGCCGGAACCCCGATTAAAACCAGAATCCCGATACAGACCGCCGTTGCGATCATCATTATTCCCTCTATATTTACAGCTATAAACATCATTACACCTCAATCACTGCAACCCATTTACAGGTATCTTATTGCAAATACCCTGTTACAGGTATCATAGCACAGGATAAGAAAGCGGTCAATCAGGCTCTTACCGCCACACAACATCGGCCGCTTTGCGAGGCGCGGTGCTTGTATATGTTACAGCCGGATAGCCGAGCAGCATACATACGTAAGATGCTTTATCCTCTAAGCCCAGCCACTGTTTTAATTCCGGCGCCAGATGGATGGTATAGTTTAAAAAGCCGTTATACAGTGCCCCCAGCCCCTGGGAAACCGCCATCAGCTCTATATTCTGCGCAGCCAGCCCGGCATCGACTGGTGTTTCTGCTCCCACAAAGAGCACAGCCGGTGCATTGCGGAACAGAAAATCGGTGCCCTGTGCTTTTAACGCCAGAAAGCCTTTATAGCTTTCTAACAGAGCCGGAGCCAGCAGTTCCGGCAGACTGCCGGTTTCTACGGTTTTTGCAATCTGGTTCCAGATCATATCTTTAAAGGTATCCAGTTCATCCTGCACCAGCACAAAGCGGCAGCCCTGTGTATTTTTAGCGGTAGCCGTATAACGCCCGGCTTCCATCAGCAGTTCCAGTTTTTCGCGTTCGATTTTTTTTGGCTGATAATTGCGAATACTGCGGCGGCCTTTAATCGTGCTCAGCAGAGCATTTGCTTCTACCGTTTCACCGCAAGGGGTTACATCGGCCATATCAAATTCGGGAATCTGCACGGCATTCTGTGCACATACTGCCACACAGTGGCCGCACTGCAGACAGCTTCCCAGCACTTCGGCCTTACCGTTTTCCACTTTCAGATTTCCGGCAATGCAGTCTTTTACACAGAGACCACAGCCAATACAGCGTTCTTTATCAATTAAAATCATAGCAATCGCTCCTTTTTTATATTCCCTGCCTCTATTGTACTATATTCCATGCAATGTTTCAATGCAGAGAACCTCCGGATACAAAAAACCTCCTGCTGATTGTTCAGCAGGAGGTTCTGGATTCTGCTTTCTGTATTTTATTTGCGGCATCTGCCGTATCACTCCGGCTTTTTCTCCGCTATATATTCCGCTGCCTGTGACTCACGCACATACAACGACCCGTTCAGCACTTCCAGCACATACTCCACCGACTCATTCAGCGTTTCCGCAATCTGTTCCGGCGTATTAATCTTGCTGAACTTGCGAATCAGTTCCTGCCGTTCGTTCATTTTTCCGTATTCAAAGCCATCTTCAAAACCCTCTTCTTTGGATACCGCTAACGCCTCATCCATATTCCAGCCCGATAACAGCATATTGGCCACCTCCGTTCCATATGTCTCCAGAAATTCTTTCATAATATCGTGTTCCATACCATATTCAATGGCCTGTTTTATAGCATTCTCCAGCGTCAAACCATCAGCCAGATTCTGTTTTATCCGCCCGATAAACTGACTGTATTCGCTTAAACTTCTGCTTTTCTGCACAATTTCCGCATTTACTTCATAGTTAATATTGTATATGTCTATATTCAACTCCAGTTGTAGATTCTCCTGCTGGAAAACAAAAGAATCCGACAGTTTCTGCACGCCGTGTTCCGGAT
>DAISWV010000143.1:0-4335 GCA_036826195.1 Peptococcaceae bacterium
CCGAAATAATGATATGACAGCTGTGTCCTCTATGGACTGGCTGTCTTTTTTTTGTTATAATACTCTTTATTTGAATATAAAACAATGCGTATGAAGAGATATTGTAAGAACGTTACAGAAAGCGAGGGAAAGATGATGGATTTATCGCAGCTGAATATGCCGCAGCGGGAGGCGGTGGAATGTACCGAGGGACCGCTTCTGATACTGGCCGGGGCCGGTTCGGGGAAAACCCGTGTACTGACAACACGTATTGCCTATCTGATTTATGAAAAACGGGTAGCACCGTGGAATATTCTTGCCATTACCTTCACCAACAAGGCCGCGCAGGAAATGCGTGAACGTATTGTGGCGTTAGTCGGCCAGGACGGGGAAAAAGTCTGGGCCAGCACGTTCCACTCCACCTGTGTGCGGATTTTGCGCAATGAAATCAATTATATCGGTTACGATACTAATTTTGTGATTTACGATGATGCCGACCAGCAGACCTTAATCAAAATGATTTTGAAAGAACAAAATCTTGATGAGAAAAAATTTCCGCCGAGAGGGGTTGCGGCGCGTATCTCCACCCACAAAAATGAACTGCGCACACCGGCAGAAGCTATGCGTGAGGCCATGGGGGATTTTGCCGAAGAGAAACATGCCGAGTTATACCGCATATATCAGGAACGCCTGCAGCAGAACAACGCGCTGGATTTTGATGACCTGATTATGCTGACGGTGCAGCTGTTCCGTGAGAATCCGGATGTACTTGCGCGGTATCAGGAACGGTTCCGCTATATTCTGGTGGATGAGTATCAGGATACTAACATGGCACAGTATGTGCTGGTAAAACTCCTGGCAAGCCGCTATGAAAATCTGTGCGTGGTGGGGGACGATGACCAGTCTATTTACCAGTGGCGCGGTGCGGATATTCGTAATATTCTGAACTTCGAGAAGGACTATCCAGCGGCGAAGGTTGTTAAGCTGGAGGAAAACTACCGCTCTACGCAGAGTATTCTGGATGCGGCATACAGCGTGGTGCGTCACAATGAGGGTCGTAAAGACAAACGGCTCTGGACTGAAAAAAAAGAAGGCGGGCTTCTGGCGAGCTACACCGCATATACCGAGCGTGAGGAAGCCTGGTTTATTGCCCAGCAGGTGCGCAAAGGCCTGAAAGAGGGTCGGAAATTAAAAGACCATGCCGTGTTATGCCGTGCAACCGCACAGTTCCGCGTACTGGAAGAAACGTTCATTAAAGAATCCATTCCGTATCACATTTACGGCGGTCAGAAATTCTACGGCCGTAAGGAAATTAAAGATATCATGGCCTATTTGCGTATTATCGCCAATCCGGCCGATGTTATCAGCGCGGAACGGGCGCTGAGTACGCCAAAACGGGGTGTAGGTGATACCAGCTGGATGAAGCTGGTGCTGTTTGCCCAGGAAAACAATCTGACCATCTCCGATGCGATGCTGCGTGCAGAAGAAAGCCCGGTGGGCAAAAAATATGCGCTGATTATGGCGCAGTTCGGTAGGCTTCTGGATACATTCCGCATTTTAAGCGAATCCTTATCCGTAACCGCGTTAACACAGATGATTCTGGAAGAGAGCGGCTATCTGCAGATGCTGCAGGCTGAAAAAACAGTAGAGGCGGAATCCCGCATCGAGAACTTAAACGAATTTATTTCCATTACAACCGCTTTTGACAGCCGCGAGGATTCAGATAACCGGAGTCTGTCGGCATTCCTGGCTGAAGTAGCGCTGTTTACCGATTTAGACCAGATGGATACCGAGGAGGATTCGGTTACCATTATGACTATGCATGGTGCCAAGGGGCTGGAATTCCCGGTGGTGTTTATCACCGGTATGGAAGAAGGAATCTTTCCGCACAGCCGGGCGGCCTATTCGCTGGAACCGGGCGAGATGGAGGAGGAGCGCCGTTTATGCTATGTGGCGCTGACAAGAGCCAAAGAGCAGGTATATTTAACACGTGCCGGGGAACGTATGCTGTATGGCCGTACAAACTATAATGCGCCGTCACGGTTTTTAAAAGAAATTCCATCCCATCTGTTATGGGATATGAACCGGGAAACCCAGAAGCGTCACGCCGAAGAACGAAAAACAGCTGCTTCGGCATCCGCGTCAAAAGGTATGTCCGGTGCTGACTTTTTCGCTGCTCAGAAGGCGAACTCTGCCGGAAGTACTGCCGGTACTGCTTTCAGTGCTGACTATCAGCTCAATGACACCATTGAACATAAAAAATGGGGACAGGGCGTTGTGGTAGGTGTATCGGGCAGCGGTGAGGATTTATCGATCCGGGTGATTTTTCCGGATATCGGTATGAAAGATTTGTTTGTTAAGTATGCACCGATAAAAAAAGTGTAAAAATAAAACGGAATCTATAAAAAGCAGGAGGGGAAGGCCGTGGAAGAACAGCAGGCAATCGAGCGTCTGGAAATACTGAAAAAAGAAATTGCACGCCATGACAGGCTGTATTATGTGCTGGATCATCCGGAGATTTCTGACTATCAGTATGACCAGCTGATGAAAGAGCTCCTGGCAATCGAAGAAGCATTTCCGCATTTATTAACGGTCGATTCGCCGTCTCAGAGAGTTGGCGGCGAGCCTTTAAAACAGTTTGAAAGCTATACACATCGCAATCCGCTGCTAAGCCTGATGAATGCCTACGGCACAGATGATTTACGGGAGTTTCATCAGCGTATCTGCAGCGATTTAGGCACAGAAAACGTGGAATATGCGGTGGAATATAAAATCGACGGGTTGTCCATTGCACTCTATTATGAAGATGGTGTGCTGAAAAACGGCGTAACCCGCGGTGATGGTATAACCGGCGAGGATGTGACTGCCAATGTACGCACGGTAAAAAATATCCCGCTTCGATTACAGAAAGAACTGCCGGTATTAGAGGCCCGAGGGGAAGTGTATCTGCCAAAGGCATCGTTTGAAGCTATTAACGAACAGCGTGAGAAAAACGGCGAGGCACTGTTTGCCAACTGCCGCAATGCGGCGGCCGGTTCTATCCGCCAGCTGGACCCGAAAGTGACTGCACAGCGTGATTTGCGAGCGTTTATTTATACCTTGATGCATGTGGAAGGGGCAGCGCCAGAAACCCACAGCCAGTGTGTAGCACTGCTGCAGGAGGCAGGCTTTACCGTAATGGAGCCGTTTATCAGCAACGATATCGAAAAAATCTGTGAATATTGTGTATACTGGGGAGAGCACCGTCACGATCTGCCATTTGATATTGACGGTATGGTAATTAAAATCAATTCTCTGGCCAGTCAGAATACTCTGGGCAGCCGGGCAAAAAATCCCCGCTGGGCCATTGCCTACAAATTTCCGCCGGAACAGGGCATTACCCGCATTGAAGAGATTACTGTGCAGGTGGGCCGTACCGGTGCTGTGACACCGGTGGCCAATCTGGAGCCGGTATTTTTAGCCGGGAGCACTATCAGCCGTGCAACACTGCACAATGAGGATTTTATCCGTGAAAAAGATATTCGCATCGGCGATTATGTTGTTATTCAGAAAGCAGGGGAAGTAATTCCTGAAGTAGTGTCGGTAGTAAAGGAAAAACGAACCGGCAGCGAAGCAGAATTTGTATTCCCAAAAAACTGCCCGGTGTGCGGCGCACCGCTGATGCGTACCGAGGGTGAGGCGGCATGGCGATGCAGCGATTCTATGACATGCCCGGCTCAGGTGCGAGAGGGTATTATCCATTTTGCATCCCGCGATGCTATGAATATTGATGGCCTGGGGCCTGCGGTGATTACTCAGCTGTTAGATGCAGGGCTGATTGCCAGTGCGGCTGATTTATATTATCTGCAAAAAGAGCAGCTTGTCACACTGGAACGCATGGGCGAAAAATCGGCAGATAATCTGTTAAACAGCCTTGCAGCAAGCAAAACACGAACACTGGCACAGGTTGTTTACGCGCTGGGGATTCGTCTGGTAGGGCAGAATGTAGCTAAGGTGCTGGTGCGGAACTTTCCGACGATGGAGGCGTTAAAAAACGCCGCATACGATGATTTGGTGGAAATTGATGAGGTAGGGCCGAAAATTGCCGAGAGCGTGGTCAGTTATTTTGCGCAGGAACGGCACATTGCTTTTTTGAACAGACTTGCCGATGCCGGAGTAAGTATGGGAACTGCCGAGAACGTTGCAGAGCAGAAGCAGGAATCTACTGCTTTTAGCGGAAAAACAGTTGTGCTGACCGGTACTTTGCCAACACTGGATCGAAGAGAGGCCACGGCATTAATCGAACAGGCCGGAGGCAAAACCAGCGGCAGTGTCAGTAAAAAAACCGATTATGTATTAGCTGGGGAGAGCGCAGGA
>DAISWV010000144.1:0-4318 GCA_036826195.1 Peptococcaceae bacterium
GCGTTGGAGTCAGATCAAGAAAAATCAAAGCATCGAAGATGTAAAAGAACGTGCAATGCGTGCAGCATACCTGGCAAAAGCAGACCTGGTGAGCAACGTTGTATACGAATTCCCGGAACTGCAGGGTATCATGGGTTACAAATACGCTTATGCACAGGGTGAGCACCCATTAACATCTAAAGCAATTGCTGAGCACTATATGCCGAAAAATGCAGACGATGAAATTCCTCTGACATTCGAAGGTTTAGTATGCAGTATGGCAGACAAAATGGATACCATCGTTGGCTGCTTTGCAGCAGGTATTGAACCAACCGGTTCTCAGGACCCATATGCACTGCGCCGTCAGGCAGCAGGTATCTGCAGCATGATTTTAGGCCGCGGCGTACTGGTAAGCCTGACTGCGTTAATTGAACAGGCTATCAGTCATTACCCTGCTGAAATCGTTGGCGATAAAGATGCTCTGTGCAAACGTGTATATGAATTCTTTGAACAGCGTATCCGCAACGTACTGAACGATAAAGGCTATCGTTATGACGTAATCGAAGCGGTTGTAACCTGCGGTTACGATAACTTAACCGAAACTCTGCTGCGTGCGGAAGCACTGAACAAAATGCAGGCAACCGATACCTTCGTGAAAGTATTAACTGCATTTACCCGTGCAAACAACCTGGCGAAAAAAGCAGAAGGCAGCGAAGTAAGCGACGAATATCTGGTAGAAGACGTGGAAAAACAGCTGTGGAGCGATGTACAGTTCGCAGAAACCGCTATTGCAAACCAGGTACAGGAACGCATGTATGCCGAAGCCTTAACTGTAATCTCCACTCTGGAAGAATCCATCAGCGCATTCTTTGATGGCGTTATGGTTATGGACGAAAACGAAAACATCAAAAACAACCGTCTGGCTCTGCTGGTAAGAGTAAGTGCACTCTCCAACAAAATTGCCGATTTAACAAAAATCGTACAGGCGTAAGTATTATACAGACAAAACAGAAAGCCGCATGACTCGTTATGAATCATGCGGCTTTTTTGTGCCTTGTTTACTTTAAAAGCATTGCGATATAAGCATTGAGCGTTTATGCGCTGCTTTATCTGCTTTAGGATGATCTTACATAGATTCGGTGAAAATCTGATAAGCTGGAGCGCCTTCGCAATCTGCAGGCATATCAACGCCTAACAGAACCGCTGCGGTAGGTGCCAGGTCAACTTCACGCACATAACGTGTGGTGCGGAAGTTTTCTTTGATACCAGGGCCTGCTGCCAGGAAGATTGGGCTTAAGGAGGTATCCTGATAGCCGTAAGCGGTGGATAAGCCAGCGCCGTGGTCTTCTACATAGCTTTCGTGTACAACGAATACGATATCTGCACCCATTGGGCCGCCTAAGCCTAATAATACAGCATCTTTGTTGTGCAGAGCCAGTGCGATAACACGTTTACCGGTTTTTGGATGTGTGTAACCGTACAGTTTGGTGATAATTTCTTCTTCCAGTTCGTATTTATCTTCTGGATCTACAATACCGTTTGCCTGTCTGCCTTTCAGGTTGATGTAGATACTGTTGGAACGGGTCATGATAGCTTTTGTTTTGGTCCAGTCAACTTCTGGCAGTTCTTTGCCGTTTTCATCCACTTTCATAACGGTGTAGCCCCAGGATTTGAATGGTTCATCGCAAACACCAGTGTTGTCGCCCTGTGCTACGGCTTCTTCTTCAGCACAGATCAGAGCATGGTCAGAGAAGATCATAATGGTCCAGCCTTCATCAATTAAGTGCATGAAGGAGCCAATGTAATCGTCAGTGATTTTGTAGGTGGATTCTGCAAATTTAACGATTTCGCTTTCGTCGTAACGGGAAGTTGGACGGTTTTTCATGTATTTCATGTAGTTGTGACTCTGCAGGTCGATGTTGTGCATATGAGAGAAGATAACTTCTACGCCGTGTTCTTCAATCATGTGATGCATAACTTTGCTCTGCCAGTCGGCAGCCATAGTCCACTGCGGGTTGTTACATTTCAGAATCAGGTCTTTGTCGTTGCCGCTCATCTGGCTGGTTGGCTGTGGAGGGCCGAATTTATCGGTCACTTCTTTAAACAGGGATTTTGGGAACCATACGGAGTCATCATCACAGCTCATGCCGCGGGATGCCCAGATGCGTACATAGTTGCCATCTTCGTCGATTTTCAGAATACGCATGTTGCGGTATACTTTTTCTTCGCCGTTTGCGGATGGAACAGTATCGTAAACACCCTGCATTACATCGTTTTCCAGAATAGCCAGAGGTTCTGCAGTTGCTTTATCTTTATAGATTGCAACTTTATCATATACGCCAGCTTCGTTTTTCAGAATCAGTGCAGGACGGATTACTTTGCCGTAGAATGTGATGATTACGAATTCTTTCGCATCAGCAGGCACTTCGAATTCCCAGCCGTTTGCAGGGAACACAGGGGAAAGACAGCAGCCTGTCGGGAAGTCAGCCAGTTCCCACATCAGACCTTCTACTTTACCGTTAACAACGTTATCTACTACAAAGCTGCCGCTTGGTGTGTAGCCTTCTACACCGATGTAATCTTTGTACCACTGCTGGTATTTTGCCATACGTTCTTTTGCTTCCGGAGATTTCCCGCTTCTGGAAGTAGGAGCTAAAGAAAACTTCAGTGTTTCATCGCCTTCAACATCAGTTGTTTTGATAGACATTGGCATATAGCTTGGCTGCTGGCATTTGGTACTCGCTACATACAGCATATCCAGGTCACGTTCGTTACTCCATGCGCAGCATGCGCCAGGGCTGGAACCGTCGATGGTGAACAGGTTTTCACTGTCGATAGTTGGAGGGAAGCTGCCGCCTGGCCAGTGCATTACCAGTGTTTTTTTGCCTGCTTTTGCAGTTACATTAAACAGAGGTTCTGCTTTCATAAATACGGAAGAGAATGCACCTAAAGTGATGTCCAGATCTTCCTCAGCGGAAATATTATAGTCCATAATGCCGTGTGTCATTGGGTAGGTACCGGTTGCCAGAGTTGCCCACATTGGAGGTGTGATGGTAGGGTTTGCACCCAGCATCATCAGGTCTTCACGGCAGGCGCCCATGTCCATCAGTTTTTTGAAGTTAGGCATTTTGCCTTCTTCTACCAGACGTTTTGTGAAACGAGGGTCCATACCGTCAACGCCTAACAGTAACAGTTTGTCTGTTAATCCTTTACTTCTTAACATAGAATCACTCCTGAATTCAAATTTTGTTGCACTACTATAAGTTGATTATACCATAATAAAATTTTATTTCCTGCATAGGTTTGGTGAATAGTTGCACCAAAACTGTGCAACTGATACTTGATTTTTACCCAGGAACCGATTAAGCTGTAAGAGAAGAGAAAAACGCTTTATCTAAAAATAAGGAGAGGAATGATATCGTATGAAAATAGAACATCTGCGTTATTTTGTGTGCTTTGCCAATGCGGATTCCATCAATCAGGCGGCAAAAGAATTATATATTTCGCAGCAGCAGCTGAACCGCATTCTCACATCTCTGGAAAATGAGGTACACGCTACACTATTTACGAGAAGCAGCCGCGGCACCGTACTCACAGAAGAAGGACAGGCCTTTGCAAAATACGCCAGTAATATTTTAACCGAGTATTCGGCCATGCAGAATTATTTTCTGATGCGTCGCTCTGTATCACAGCTGAGTCGCCAGAGTACCAGCGGGAAATGCATCCTGTATGTGCCGCCATTCATTTCCATATTTTTAAGTGATATGATTAATAAATTCAAAGAAATTGCCCCGAACATTGATTTAACCTGTATCGAAGACAGCAGTCCGGTAACAGCAGAGCGGCTTTTAAGAAACCAGCTGCATTTTTTAGGCAGCTATATCCCGGATGATGTTATGGAACAGACAGACGAAAAAATTCACGTGATTCCAATCAATCGGGCAAGGGCCTATCTGTGTGTTAATCGAAACTCGGATCTGGCTCAGCTGAAAGAAGTCGACAGCACAGAGGGCACCAGCCTGATCAGCACCATTTCACCAGTAGCGCCAATTGGCACCTATCAGCATGAAAAGCTGGTATTTGCGTCATCCAATGTATATCAGCATCTGGATTCGGTGGTACGGAATAACACCGTGTGCACACTTCCTGATTTTTTATTATCGAAGTTAAAACCTATGTATCCGGAAATTGTAACCATTCCATTTGTAGAAGAAGAATGTTCCCCGTGTCAGATTGTATATCCGACCTCGTACATTCTCTCAGAAGCCGACGAAGTACTGATTTCGTTTTTAAAAGTGTATTTTCAGAATCTGCAGCTCATTGCTCAGCAGACACTATA
>DAISWV010000145.1:0-4268 GCA_036826195.1 Peptococcaceae bacterium
TTTTAGATAGACAATTTCTGTTCGGTCGTGTTATCTAAATCTTTCAGCGTCAGTGCCCCTTCTTCTAAAAGCAGATAACCGCGCACACTTTCCTGTTTCGGCAGTGTCACCGACCCCGGATTGGCTAACATATACGCGCCTCGATCCTCTAAAACCGGAATATGCGTATGCCCGTGCAGCAGAATGTCGCCCTCCTGCAGCATAGGCAGGCTGTTTTCGTTGTGATGATGCCCATGGGTAGCAAATATCATCCGGCTCCCGACGCTTAAAATGCAGTAATCCGCCATAATCGGGAATTCCAGCATCATCTGGTCTACTTCTCCGTCACAGTTGCCTCTCACACATAATATCTGCTGTTTGCGCGCATTTAACATCTCTGCCACCGCCTTTGGATTATACTCCTCAGGAAGCGGATTTCGCGGCCCGTGGTACAGCAAATCCCCTAAGAGCAGCAATTTATCGGCACCTTCCTCATCAAAACGCTCTAACATTCTGCGGCAGTATAATGCCGAGCCGTGAATATCCGATGCAACCATTATTTTCATGATATCGTACTCCTTATAAATTCATCTGTTTCAGAAAATCCCGGCTTTTTAACCGCCAGCTAAGCACTTGCTGTAATTGCAGCTCCATGTATCCCTCCAGCGACTGGCGGCCTTCTTTGCTGCAATATACCCAGCCCAGCCGGTGCATCGGCATAAAATCAAAAGCTTTTAACACAGTAAGTGCCTCACTCGTTAACACAGTGCCTCCCTGCTGGCCATGACTGCAGAAAGGGCACAGTGCACCGCCCTGAACGCCATAAAACCGTTCTCCCTGCAAAGGTGCCCCGCATTGCAGACAGGTATCCAGCTGCAGCCCGTAGCCCTGGAGCTCCAAAAGACGCAATTCCAGATGACGGACTGCCAGCCACGGATTAATATTCTCCAAAAGATACATGGTCTCTAAAATCAGCCGGAATACTCCCTCATCCGGCTGGCTGTCGGCAATCACCTGATCTAATAATTCTGCCGCATAACCGGCATAGCTCATACGGTTAAAATCACTGCGAAGAGACGGAAAGGCCGTTTCCGTTGATGCCCCTGTTACGATAGGAAATGCTTTGCCGGCGGTCAGCACCAGACTGGTATGGCTAAACAGTAGAATGCCGCTGCGAAGCCGGCTGGCTGTTTTTTTGACACCGCGGGCCTGCACGGTTATCTTGCCCTGCTCCCGGGTATAGACCGTTAACAGCTGATCTGCCTCTTTATAATCTCTGCTCCGCAGAATAATCCCGTTCACATGCTGATACTGTTCCACCTGGTTTCTCTTCTCCCTGCTCTAACTGACAGCCTAACAGATAATAGCCAATCTGGCCGTTTTGTTGAAATAAATCCCGGCAAATCTGTGATATGTCCATATGGATTCATCCTCTCCTGATAGTATCTATCTGTATTCTCTGTCGCTTTTTTTATTTTATCCTGACCGCTTTTTTCCTGAATACGAAAATTGAAATGATTCCAGATACGAAACCATTTCAATTCTCCGTTTTGTTTTTATCGTTCGTTATTTTATACTTACCTGCAAGAAAACAATTACTCCTGCACTTCCGGAACTCTTCCCAGTTCCATGCCATTGCTTTGTGCCATAGCGGCTGCCTGTTCCGCCCGCTCCTCCTCACTGAGGTAAGGATTCATTTTATTGCGGATATCCTGCATTTTTTCATCTAACAGCGCTGCTAAATCCGCGCACTGATTCAGCCCGATTAATACCTGACGAGGCACCACTTTTCCTTTTTTGTAATAGAGTTTATGTTCCAGACTCGCCCAGAAATCCATAGCGATGGTACGAATCTGTACCTCAATCGTTACATTTTCCACTTTATTGGTTAAATATACCGGCACTTCAATTAACAGATGCAGGCTGCGGTAGCCGTTATCCTTCGGATATTTAATATAGTCTTTTACCTCTTTAATCGTTAAATCCGACTGGCCGGCCAGTTTTTCATAAATTTCATATACGTCTTCCACAAAGGAACATACTACACGAATACCGCCGATATCATGCAGGTTTTCACGCGCACTCTGCGCAGAAACCGGATACCCCTGACGAATGAGCTTTTCGACCGTTTTCTTTGGATTTTTAATACGGGTTTCAATATGTTCAATCGGGTTGGAGGCATGCAGAAAATCGTATTCCTCATTCAGAATATTCAGTTTTGTTACGATTTCCTCTAAACCGAATTTATGAATAACAAACAGATAGCGCCATTCGTTTAATTCCGCGTCGTCCTCCGCATCAATCAGCTCACGCAGCAGATCTACCTGACTTAAAAAATTCCCGTTGCTGTTATCAATTACTACCGACATGTGTGACACTCCTTCAATATATGTTTACTTACCAGGTCATGTTCTGTTTTTATGCAAGTTTTCCTTGCTCCTCATTAATTTCAACAGAAAGCAATTTCTTTCCTTTTTCGTTTATGATATAATTACATGCAAATTCATTATATCATCTTTGTGATGATTATTCCAGAGGAGGTACCTACTTATGTCTCTTGATGGTATCGCTATTCACGCCTTAGCCGATGAACTGCACGAACAGCTTGCCGGTGCACGAATCGATAAAATTCAGCAGCCGGATTCCACTACCATTGTGCTTTCTGTGCGCCAGCCCGGCCGTAACGATAAACTGCTTTTATCCTGCAATCCGCAGACAGCCCGCATCGGGCTTTCCGGCAGCAGCAAACCAAACCCTATGCAGCCGCCGCTTTTTTGCATGGTGCTTCGCAAGCATCTGGAGGGCAGTAAAATTATAGAAATCCGCCAGAACCAGTGGGAGCGTGTTATAGAAATCGTATGTGAAGGCTACGATGAAATGGGCGAAAAAGCCACCCGTATTTTAATCGGTGAATTCATGGGCAAACACAGCAACCTGATTCTCATTAATCCGCAGACCAACGTCATTTTAGACAGTGCCCGCCGCCTCGGCTTTGATATGAGCCAGTACCGCCAGGTGCTTCCAGGCTTACAGTATATTGCACCGCCTCCACAGGATAAGGTATCTATCATGGAACTTTCCGAAGACGAACTCATTGGTTTTTTCATGGAGGCCCCATCCAGCGCCAGCCTTAAAAAAATTCTGTTAAACCACATTGCCGGCTTCGGGCCGCAGACCGCCGCCGAAATTATTCAGCGCAGCGGCTTAAATCCCGATGACCGTGTGGATTTTTTAGGCCAGTACGATTATGACCGGATCTGGCAGCAGATTTTATGGCTGCGAGACCTGCTTGCGGCAAAAAACTACCAGCCGACTCTAGTAGAAGATGGAAAAAAAGCTATCGCATTTGCACCATTTCCGTTAGAACAGCTGAAAGCGTATACACAAAAAACAATTCCTTCCATGAGCCAGCTGGTGGAGCAGTTCATCGGCCGCAAAGAGCAGGATAATCTCTTCAGCCAGCGCGTGGGCGATTTAGAACGTATTATCAATCGGGAAATAGAACGCTGTGAAAAAAAACTGGCCTTGCAGCTGGATAAAGTGCAGGAAGGCGAAGATTCGGAGCATTTTAAAATCTGGGGTGAGCTGTTAACCGCAAACCTCTACCAGATAAAACAGGGCGACAGTGCGGAGGTCATCAACTATTACGATCCGGACCAGAAGATGATAACCATCCCGATGCAGGCCAATTTAACACCAAATGAAAATGCCCAGAAATATTTCAAAAAATATGCCAAGGCCAAGGCCGGGGCGCAGCAGTCCATGATTCAGGCCGAACACACCCAGGATGAACTCAATTATCTGGACAGTATCAAAAACAGCCTGCGCAACGCCCAGACCCCGAATGACCTGCAGGATATCCGCCTGGAACTGGAAGCTGCCGAATACGTAAAAGCGCGGCTCACAAAGCAGAACCGAAAAAATAAAAAAGAACCGGAATTCAAGCCTCTGATTCTTCATTACGGCGATATTGAACTGCTGGTCGGCAAAAACAATGTTCAGAATGACTATGTAACGACCAGAATGGCCCGCAATAACGACGTATGGTTCCATGCTAAAGACATTCCAGGCTCTCATGTCATTATCCGCAATCATCATGAACAGCGGGAGCTCTCTCAGGAGGTTCTGGACTTCGCCGCCCACATTGCCGCTTATTTCAGCAAAGGCCGCCAGTCCGCGCTGGTCCCTGTGGATTACACGTTAAAACGCCACGTGCATAAGCCAAACGGTGCAAAACCGGGCCGTGTTATCTACGAAAACCAGAAAACCATCTACATTACCCCCGATGA
>DAISWV010000146.1:0-4263 GCA_036826195.1 Peptococcaceae bacterium
TGGAAATAAAGGAACCGCACCCGGAGGAACAGGCCTCGTTCAGGAAAATGGTATCAATTACTTTATTGCGAATTTTAAAACATTTCATATCCTGACCGCCGATATCGATAATAAAATCAACATCCGGCATCATTTTCTGGGCAGCATTTAAATGGGCAACGGTTTCTACCAGCCCGTCATCCAGCGAGAAGGCGTTTTTCACCAGTTCTTCGCCGTAGCCGGTAGCCGCACTGCCGACGATATTCAGCTGCGGATTGATGCGGTAGATTTCCTGCAGGGCTTCCCGCACTAATTCTACCGGTTTGCCGTTGCTCAGCATATATTTCTGGTACAGGATTTCGTCCTGTTCCCCGATTACAACAATTTTTACAGTGGTGGACCCGGCATCGATACCGATGGTCACAGGCTTGCTGTAGCCTTCTAACGAACCTTCCGGAATCACCGCTTTTGCATGGCGTTCTTTAAACGCATTATATTCGCTTTCATCTGCAAACAGAGGCGGCAGACCGCCTTCGTACTGCTTGATTTCGCCCACATTCTGCATATCGCTTTCCAGCGCGGCAAAATCCACAGGGGATTCACTGCCGGAATAAAGCGCCGCCCCGTAAGCCACATAATACTGGGCATTTTCCGGAAATACACCGGTATTGCTATCTAACTGCAATACATCAATAAAGCTTTTCTGCAGCCCTTTTAAGAAGGTTAACGGACCGCCCAGGAACATCATTTTGCCTTTCAGTTCACGGCCCTGTGCAAGCCCCCCGATGGTCTGGTTTACAACGGCATGAAAAATACTTGCCGCCACATCCTCTTTGCGCGCCCCCTGATTTAACAGAGGCTGCACGTCGGTTTTTGCAAATACACCGCAGCGGGAAGCAATCGGATAAATACGTTCTGCCTGCAATGCCAGTTTATCCATTTCCTCTACCGGAACATCCAGCAGAACAGCCATCTGGTCAATAAAAGCACCGGTACCGCCTGCGCAGGTGCCGTTCATACGCACTTCCACCCCGTTTGTTAAAAACAGAATCTTCGCATCCTCGCCGCCCAGCTCGATAACCACATCAATGGTTTCCGGATATTCTTCAACCGCAATCTGGGTTGCAACCACTTCCTGCACAAACGGAATTGCAAATCGCTCTGCCACACCCAACGAAGCCGACCCTGTCAGAGCCAGATGGGCTTTTTCACCTTTCAGAATGTCGCGGCTGATCATGGTAACCAGCTCATTGACTTTTTCTTTAATCATGGCACGGTGGCGATGATACGATTTGTATACGATATTATGTTTTTCGTCCAGCACAACGCATTTAATAGTAGTTGAGCCTACATCAATCCCGATTTTATACATACTTGCACCCCAATCATAAATGTGAAAACAGTCTCATGACCATATCTATGTAATTATACTGAATTTTTATATAAAACTCAACCGACATTTTGCGCATTTTGTGGGCTTTTGCATGATTCCGGCATTAAAATTCTGCTAATCTGTAAATACTGCACAAACATGTTATTCTGCACACAATATGCTTTCACTGCATATAAAACACCACTGCATGTAAAACAAAAAGTGCACAGCCGGATATCGCGACTGTGCACAATTCTATTTTTATTCGGGTTTTATTCTGCGTTCTCTTTTTTTACCGGAAGCACCGAAACCGATTCCAGACGGTCAATGCGCCCGGTTGACGGATCCATTAAAAAGCCTTCAATGGTGATATCCTTTGGAATCAGCGGATGATCGCGCACCAGCTGCACGCTTTTACGCACAGCCTCCTGCACACAGGAGAACCCGGTCAGCCAGTCTTTTACACTTACACCGCAGTAATCCAGAAATTCGATACTCTGCTCGCTGATTCCGCGCTCTTTCATGTGCTTCAGCATCAGCTCGCCGTCCATATGCTGCACACCGCAGTCATAATGGCCAATCACCATGATTTCATTGACGCCCAGTTCATAAACTGCAACCAGAAGGCTTCGCATAACGCTGTCAAAGGGCAGCATAATAACACCGCCGGCATTTTTAATGAGTTTTACATCACCGTTTTTTATGCCGAGCGCAGCAGGAAGCAGCTCGGTTAATCGGGTATCCATGCAGGCCACAATGGCTACGTTGCGGTCCGGATATTTACTGGTATGATATTTTTCGTACTGTTTTTCGGCTACAAAAGTTTCGTTGTATTTCAGCATTTCTTCCATCATCTTCATAAGCGTAAACCTCCTCGATAATTACTCGATAATTATAATGGCAGAATATCAGGCAGCGGAATCTGTATTTTGCGAATTCTGGCTTGCGCCGAACAGTGACGCAATCTGTTCATACTGAGGCGGACGCATTTATGCAGTCCGACGCAAGTGAACAGATAAGGAACTGTCCTGCATCAAACAGAAGAGAAAATACAGAATTCCCCTGCCTGATGATTCTGTTTACTTCATTATCGCACATCAATCACTAATTTTTCAGGGGCTTCGGCCGGCTCTATGCTTTCCACATATAATACCGGTCCTTCGCCTTCGTATTCAAACCATTCTTTTAAATCGAATTTTGCCCGCACATTCATCCATTGCTGTTCTGGCAGAGTATGTCCGTTTTCCATATAGCACGGATAGCCTAAAAAGGCCACATCCTCCTCACAGCAGACCATAGCAATACGCCCCGGGATAAACCAGTGTTCGGGATATTCCTCCCCATGCATCACCATGCCGGTAAACTGAATGGTTTTGCCCAGATATTTTTCCGGCCGCTCCATGGAATCCAGATACCACACCGCATAAGTGTCATCATTCAGCGTTATCATATCGCCTGTTACATCGTAAGGCAGATCCTCATCGCCTAAGTCTTCGATTTCACCGTAGGCATCTTCAAAAATAATATCACCAAACTGATTTACAGCCCGGATGCTGCGCCGGTAGCTCGGCAGTTCTTCGATTCCGTCACAGCGGTTAAATACCACCACATCTGAATTGCGCGCCATCTCGGCAATGCGGGATTTCATATTGGCATAATACACAGAAAAAGTCGAGCCATCGATTAAGGTAATCTGTTCTTCCATATGCCAGGAATCAGGCAGCACAATATCCTTTGAATTCCACATGCCGTTATACTCAATAATAATGCGTTCCGGCTTGTGTTTTTCTGCCAGCGCCGTCAGGTTTTCCACGGTAAAGTCCGACTCGTCCTCTAAAAACTCCAGCACAGCGTTGCCGTTTGCCAGAGCCTCGTCTTCATATTCAGAAATACCTTCCTCACAGGCAATAATCAGGGTCAGCTCATCAATTTTAAAAAAATCCTCTTCGATGGTATAATTGATAAATTCGGTTTTGCCGCTTTCTAAAAGCCCGTTGATAAAATATACAGGAATGGTCATAAAAACGCCTCCTTACGCTTTAAACAGCGCCTCAAGGGCATCCTGTTTCAACCCGGAGCCAATCACACAGATTTTGCCGGTCACAGCTGGTTTTCCTTCCCGGATTTCGGCTTCCTCCGGCACATAGTCAAAATAAATCCAGCTGCCGTCTTCTGCAGGCACCATCCCTTTGGCACGCAGCACCAGGCCAAGGGTATCCTCCTGCCCTAATGCATTCAGCACAGCCTCTACTTTTTCTTTGGTGTACACTGCCGGTGTTTCCATGCCCCAGCTCACAAATACTTCATCCGCATGATGGTGGTGATGATCATGGCCGCAGGTGCAATGCTCCCCATGTTCATGATGGTGTTCGTGGTGATGGTCATGG
The DNA here is from genome assembly GCA_036826195.1 of Peptococcaceae bacterium. Classification (GTDB taxonomy): domain Bacteria; phylum Bacillota; class Peptococcia; order Peptococcales; family Peptococcaceae; genus UBA7185. The sequence goes on from DAISWV010000146.1 coordinate 3,739, forward strand.
CCGCAGGTGCAGTGTTCCCCGTGTTCATGATGGTGTTCGTGGTGATGGTCATGACCGCAGGTGCAGTGTTCCCCATGTTCATGATGGTGCTCATGATGATGGGCTTCCACTTCAGCCAGCAGTTCCGCCTCCATATTGACGCTGCGTTCCAGTTCGGCCAGTAAATCTTTGCCGTCTAACTGCTCCCACGGTGTGGTTACAATAACCGCATGGTCGTTGTGTTCCCGTAATAATTCCACCGCTTTCTGCACTTTTTCTGCACTGGCAGTGCCGGTACGGGAAAGCAGAATGGTATCAGCCTCGGTTACCTGGTTTAAGAAAAACTCACCGAAGTTTTTCAGATACATTTTGCATTTATTCACATCCACCACCGTTACCTTGCCGGAAATATGAATGTGATCGCTGGCCGCTTCCACAGCCTGTACCACTTCCGATAATTTGCCCACGCCCGAAGGCTCGATAATAATCCGCTCCGGCGCATAGGTCTGCAGCACTTCCTGCAGAGAAGTTTTAAAATCCCCCACC
>DAISWV010000147.1:0-4260 GCA_036826195.1 Peptococcaceae bacterium
CATATTGTAAAACCGGTTATCAGCGTTGCTGCGATGGCAGTGCTGGTTCTGGCGGGCTATAGTGGCGTGTATGCCCTCTTAAACAGCAACGGAACAGCGACGTTAGTATCTATTATGATTGGCGGCTGTGCATATTTTGCTGTACTGCTGGCTATCGGCGGTGTGAGTCTGGAAATTATCCGTAAAATGCCGAAAGTCGGGAATAAGCTGGCGGCATTGCTGTTAAAACTGAAAGTGGTGAAAGAATAATATGGAATATAACGTAAAACCAATCACAGATGTTATGAATACCTTATTAGGAGAAAACGGCTGCCCGTGGGATAAAGAGCAGACCCATGAATCGCTTCGCAAAAATCTGCTGGAAGAAGCACACGAGGTGGTAGAGGCCATTGACAGCAATGACATGGTGCACTTAAAAGAAGAGCTGGGCGATGTGCTGCTGCAGGTGGTATTCCATGCAAAACTGGCAGAACAGGAAGGCCATTTTAATCTGAATGATGTAGTAAATGCGATTACCGAAAAAATGATTCGTCGTCATCCGCATATTTTTGCGGATGTAAAGGCCGATGATGCAGAAACCGTGCTGACCAACTGGGAAGAAATCAAGAAGAAAGAAAAAGCCGGCAAAGGCGAAACAGAATCGAAAAGTATTATGAGCAAGCTACCGCCGACACTGCCAGCTTTGATGAAAGCGGAAAAAGTGCAGCAGAAGGCGCATAGAGTGGGCTTTGACTGGGATGATATCGAAGGGCCGAAAGCAAAAATTGTCGAAGAACTGGATGAAATTGATGCGGCAATGCGTGGAGATGGCGATGTGGAAGAAGAAGTCGGTGATTTATTGTTTTCAGCGGTAAATCTGGCTCGCTTTGCCAAAGTGGATCCGGAGCAGGCGTTAAATCGATCGGTGCAGAAGTTTGTAACCCGCTTTCAGGCCATGGAAGCAAAAATAATGCTGGACAAAAAAGAGTTTGCTCAGTATACTTTAGAAGAATTAGACGAAATCTGGGATGCGTGTAAAGCGGAAATGAAAAAAAATCAGTAAAAATGCCCATTTTTCGAAAGTTTTCTATATTGGGGGCTTTTGTTTCTACAGAAAATATGATAAGATGTCTGTAGCATATTGCTCGCAATGTCAAATGAATAAAATTTTAAGGATTTTATAGGAGGGATTTCAGTGAATAAAACTGAATTAGTGGCAAGCGTTGCCGAAAAAACTGGTTTAACAAAAAAAGATTCTGAAAAAGCGGTAAACGCTGTATTAGCGGCTGTAACCGAAAGCCTGCAGGAAGGCGATAAAGTTCAGCTGGTTGGTTTCGGTACATTCGAAGTTAGAGAACGTAAAGCTCGCAAAGCTAAAAACCCACAGACCAAAGAAGACATCACAATTCCAGAAACAAAAGTACCTGCATTCAAAGCTGGTAAAGGTCTGAAAGAAGTTGTAGCAAAGAAAAAATAATTGCAGTTAGCTGCATGATTATCCGCTGATGATATCGTCAGCGGATTTTTTATAATTTATGCACAGGATTTCTGATGCTGTTGTGGAATATAAGCGGTAGTATCGGAACGGAATAACAAATAGGGCGGTGAAAACAATGCGTCTGGATAAATATTTAAAAGTATCCCGTATTATTAAGCGTAGAACCGTTGCCAAAGATGTGTGTGACGGCGGCAAAGTAAAAATCAATGGTAAAGTTGCAAAAGCCGGTGCTGAAGTAAAACCTGGCGATGTGCTGGAAATCGGTTTTGGAGAACGGAAAGTGCGTGCTGAAATTTTAGAGGTGCGTGATAATGTACGCGCTGATGATGCAAAAACATTATATCGTTTACTGGAAGGCCAGGAAATTGACTAAACTGCCCTCTTTTGCGGAATACTTTCTGCAAAGGAGGTTTTTTTATGTGTTTTTTCAGGAAATACAAGAAACAGATTATTTTGTGTATGATTTTTTCCCTGCTGGCAGGTGTATTTATCGGATGCGGCAGAGCTGCGGAACAGCCGGAGGCGGAACATAACTGGCCGACCGACGATACCATTATCAGTCTGTATCAGCATGAAACCGGAAAGGTTGTGGAACTGCCGCTGCGAGAATATCTGTATGGTGTGGTTGCTGGCGAAATGGATGTGAACTGGCCGCTGGAGGCTCTGGCAGCGCAGGCAATTATGGCGCGGACCTTTACGCTGGAAAAGCTGGAGGATGGCGGTGTGCCGAAACGGGGAACGGACGCTTCTACCGACATTCATGAGTTTCAGGCGTATGACGCAGGGAAAATTAATGATCGTGTAAAACAGGCAGTGGATGAAACCGAAAATGAAGTTGCGGTATATAATGGTGAATTAATCAAAGCCTGGTTTTTTGCCGATGGCGGCGGCCGTACTGCAGCATCGGCGCAGGAAGGCCTTGCCTATGATAAAGAGAAAACCCCATATATAAAAAGTGTGCAGGACCCTGGTTTTCATCTGCCGGATAATCCCAACCGCACGTGGGAAACGTATTTTACAATGCAGGAGGTAGCTGATGCAGTGGAAGCTGTTACCGGGATACGAAAAGAACAGTTCCGGAATGTCCGTATTGCAGAACAGGGCGAATCAGGGCGTGTCATAAAATATGAATTTGATGACATTGCTGTGGGGGCAGCGGCGTTTCGCCTTGCACTGGGCGGTGAAACAATGAAATCCAGCCTGATTGAGGAAATTGCCATTCAGGATGGCCGGCTTATGGTAAAAGGCAGAGGCTATGGGCATGGTGTCGGCATGAGCCAGTGGGGAGCAAAAGCACTGGCGGAAGAAGGCGAGGATGCCGAAGACATCGTGGAATATTTTTTTGAGGATATAGAAATTGTTGAGGTGCAGAAATGAACTGGCTCAGGCTTAGTATTTATCTGTACTGGCGATTCGGCATGGACAAAAGCCTCTGATTGATGGATGACGGTTTTATAGAAATATGGTAAAATATAAATATAACGAAATATAAATATAGTACCATGTTAAAATCGTATGAACAGCAAGGAGGATGTCTATGCATAATCAGATTTTAAATGAGCAGGAACGGCTGCTGCTGGATCAGTGGTGGCGCGCATCGAACTATCTATCCGCAGCACAGCTGTATTTACTGGATAATCCGCTTCTGGAAACGCCATTAACCCGTGAACAGATCAAACGTAAAATTGTTGGTCACTGGGGCACTGTGCCGGGCCAGAACTTTATTTATACCCATCTCAATCGGATGATAAAAAAATATGACCTGAACATGATTTATTTATCCGGACCGGGGCATGGCGGCAATGCTATGGTAGCGCAGTCCTGGATGGATGGGAGCTACAGCGAGGTTTATCCAAATGTTGGGCAGGATAAAGATGGTCTGCAGAAACTGTTCAAGCAGTTTTCCTTTCCGGGCGGGATTTCCAGCCACGTAGCGCCGGAAGTACCGGGCTCTATTCACGAAGGCGGTGAGCTGGGCTATTCACTGGCGCATGCATTTGGCGCTGTGTTTGATAATCCGGATTTAATCGCAGCCTGTGTAGTGGGTGACGGGGAGGCCGAAACCGGCCCGCTGGCAACCGCGTGGCAGAGTAATAAATTTTTAAGCCCTGTAACGGATGGTGCCGTATTGCCGATTTTACATCTGAACGGTTATAAAATTGCAAACCCGACCATTCTTGCGCGTATTCCAAAAGAGGATTTACAGAAATTTTTTGAAGGCATGGGCTGGAAGCCGTACTTTGTAGAAGGGGCTGACCCTGCCTATATGCATGAGGCAATGGCAGAGGCTCTGGAAGCGGCTTATGCAGATATTCAGGCTATTCAGCAGGCGGCGAGAAGTGGAAGCCTGGCAGTGCCTTATTACTGGCCAATGGTAATCCTTCGTGCGCCAAAAGGCTGGAGCGGGCCAAAAGAAGTAGATGGCAAAAAAATTGAAGATACCTTCCGTGCCCATCAGGTTCCGATTAACATGAGCAAACCGGAGCATGTGCAGATGGTGGAAGCGTGGCTTAAGAGCTATAAGCCGGAGGAACTGTTTACAGCAGATGGCGATTTAGTGCCGGAACTGAAGGCCTTTGCACCGGAAGGAAACCGGCGTATGGCGGCAAATCCGCACGCAAATGGCGGTCTTTTGCTTCGTGATTTAAAACTGCCGGATTTCCGTGATTATGCCCTGCAGGTAGATGCGCCTGGCGCAGTGGAAGCGCAGGATATGCTGGAGCTGGGTGCTTTTGTGCGTGATATTGTAAAAATGAATCCGCAGACGTTCCGCATTTTCGGGC
>DAISWV010000148.1:0-4228 GCA_036826195.1 Peptococcaceae bacterium
AAGGCTTTTTTGCACTAAAAGTAAAAGCCAAACCAAGCGGCGAAGCCCTGCGCAAGCAGGAAGAACTGCACGACCCTCGCTGCAAACCGTGGGAAAAACCGAACACCATGCAGAAATTTAAGCCAGAGGGCAGAGACTTATCGTTTTTAGAGGTGTAAAAACAGGGGAAATGCACAGAAAGGTAGAAGTCTATCAGCAGAATGTAAATTAAATTTTGACATCTGGAGGGAAAAAGAATGGGTAAAAAAGCATGGGAACAATATGATACAGCTCAGCTGGGACAGCTGGAAGCGCTGGCAAAGCGGTATCGCCGGTTTTTAGATACAGGAAAAACAGAGAGGGAATGTACTCGTGAGGCGGCACGACAGGCGGAAGCAGCCGGCTATGTGAATATCGAGGACGTTTTATCTGGCAATGTGGCAATGCAGGATAAACTTTATGCGGTATGGATGGATAAAACCATTGCGCTGTTTCAGCTGGGAAAACAGCCGCTGGAACAGGGCATGCAGATTGTAGCGGCCCATATTGATTCGCCGCGGCTGGATTTAAAACAGCATCCGCTGTACGAGGAAGCTGGAATGGCGTATTTTGATACGCATTATTACGGCGGCATTAAGAAATATCAGTGGGTGACACTGCCGCTGGCTATTCACGGTGTTGTGATGAAAAAAGATGGTACCACAATTGAATTAAAGATTGGTGAAAACGATGACGACCCGGTTATTGGTGTAACCGATTTATTAGTGCATTTATCCGGCGAACAGCTGGAGAAAAAAGGTGCCAAGGTGGTAGAAGGTGAGGCTCTGGATTTACTGGTGGGCAACCGTCCGCTGGCCGGAGAGGAAAAAGATGCGGTAAAAGCATTTATTCTAAAACTGCTGGAAGAGCAGTATGGTATGGAGGAAGACGACTTTATTTCGGCGGAACTGGAAGTGGTTCCGGCAGGTAAAGCAAGAGACTGCGGGCTTGACCGCAGTATGATTATGGCATATGGGCACGATGACCGTGTGTGTGCCTACGCGGGGCTGGAAGCTTTTTTAAATACCGTTCAGCAGGAGAAAACCGTGTGCTGTCTGCTGGTGGATAAAGAAGAAATCGGCAGTGTAGGGGCTACCGGGATGAAGTCCCGATTTTTCGAAAATGTTGTAGCAGAACTTCTGGAATTAACCGGCGGCTACAGTGAACTGAAACTGCGCCGCTGTCTGGCAAAGAGCCGTATGTTATCCACTGATGTAAGTGCAGGCTTTGACCCGACCTATGCACAGGCCTTTGATAAACGGAACTCGGCATATCTGGGCGGTGGTATGGTAATGAAAAAATTCACCGGCTCCCGGGGCAAATCCGGTGCAAACGATGCCAATGCCGAATACATCGGTGTGCTTCGCAAAGTGATGGATGATGCAGGTGTGACCTGGCAGACAGCAGAGCTTGGCAAAGTGGATTATGGCGGAGGCGGTACTATCTCTTACATTGCCGCTCTGTACGGTATGGAGGTTATCGACTGCGGCGTGCCGGTACTGAATATGCATGCGCCGTGGGAGGTTATCAGCAAGGCTGATTTATATGAGGCAGCAAAAGGCTATCATGCGTTTCTGAATATGAAGTAAGAGTTAATTTCCCACCGAACAGCAAGGAATCTATCTGTGGATAACCTGTGAATAAAGTGGATAATTTTTGTGTACAAGGTGGACAATCTGTGTGGATTCTTTGTTGTTAAACAGAGAATTCTGGTGGATAACTGTGGATAAGTCTGTGGATAAGTGCGAAAAAAGTGGATAAATCCAGTGGTACAAGGTTTTTCGAACAAATGATATAGCAGGGAAACTGCGGTTAAAAACAGGAACGGCTGTTGTGTGACAGGGCATGGCGGCCGTTTGGTTTTTGTTGGCAGCACCAGCCTGCAGACAGGGAAAGTTTATTGGAAGACACGGCTTTCTCTGGATTTTTACTTGCACATCGTACAGGAGATTCAGTATAATAATAAGGATATAAGTAAAATGATAATGGGGGAACTCTGCTTGAATCTGACCGTATCGAAAAAACGGCTGATTGGAACTGCTGCGCTGCTGCTGTTTTGTATTGGCCTGGTTATCGTGAATATGGATTTGTTTATTTATTACGGCTGGCTGGATGAGCCGAAACTGAATTTTGTGCTGGCTATGCTGTTAATCGGCTGTTATGCACAGTCGGTGCGGATTGAGATGCCGAACTGGTTGAATGGCATCTGGATGATCGCAGCTTTTCTGATTCTGCCGTATGTGATGGTGTATATCATTGAGTATTTTGGCGGGCAGGATGCGGCTGAATTGCCGAAGCATCTGTTCTGGCTCAATTATTTCTGGTGCCAGATTGTGTATCTGCTGCTGTTTGCATTTACAAATCACTATCGGTTCAGTATTATCGCCGGGTCGGTATTCTGTTATCTGGTGGGCGGCATCAACTATCATCTGCTGCTGTTTCGCGGAAGTCCGCTGCAGCTGACCGATGTGATGTCTATCGGTACCGCAGCCGATGTGGCAGCGAATTATGTAATTACTATGAATTCTGCGCTGCTTCTAACCGGCAGTGTGACTTTTTTTGCAGTATGTCTGGCCTGTGTGGCGGATTTCCGTGTAAAACGCCGTCACTGGTATGATTTTGTGGGTACTCTGGCGCTGTTATGTTATCTGTTTGTCAGTGTGGGCTGTTTTTATGATGATAAGACCTGGGAGGAAAACAGTCTGGTTATCAATTTCTGGAATCCGCTGCAGGGATATGAGGATAATGGCACAGCACTGTCGCTGGCTATGGCCGGGAAATATCTGCGGCCGGAAAAACCGGCATCCTATTCGGCCGGTAATGCGGAAGATATTATGCTGGCTGCAGTAGAGGCGAATGCGGCAGAAACGATGGCTCTTTCGGAAGCAGAAGCGGACAATCATGAAGAGGTGGATGCACTGCCTGTACTGGCCGAAAAACCGGAAGATACAGCACCTGCAGTGACAAAGCCTAATATTATTGCGATTATGAACGAATCTTACGCGGATTTGCGTATTCATGGTGATTTTAAAACATCGGTGCCGGTAATGAGCTATTACGATTCTCTGCAGGAAAACACTATTCGCGGTAATCTGGCAGTTAGTGTGCTGGGCGGCGGTACCTGCAACTCGGAGTTTGAATTTTTAACAGGGCTGACCACAGCCTTTCTGCCAAACGGCGTTATGGCATATCAGCAGTATATCGGAAATGAAACACCAAGTATGGCAAGTATTTTGAAAGACCAGGGCTATCGTGCCATTGCTTTTCATCCGGGTAAACCGGACAGCTGGCGGCGCAATAGTGTGTATCCGTACTTTGGGTTTGAAGAATTTCTGACGGAAGAAGATATGGAAAATCCAAAATATATGCGCGGTGCCTATGTAACCGACAGCAGCAACTATAAAGAAGTGATTCGTCTATTTGAAGAAAAGGAAGACGATGAGAAACTGTTCCTGTTTAATGTGACGATTCAAAATCACGGCGGCTATCAGCTGGATACAGTGGGGATTCCAAAGTGGGTGTCGCTCATGGGCAAATACGGCAATTTTAACGAAACAGAGCAGTATTTATCGTTGATGCATGCGTCAGATACTGCATTGCGGGAGTTAATCAGCTACTTTAAAAAAGTGGACGAGCCGACGTTGATTGTATTCTTCGGTGACCATCAGCCAAGCGTGGAAGGTGACTTTATTGCGGCGCTGAAAGGCAAGCCGCTGAACGAACTCAATCTGGAAGAAGTACAGAGCCGTTATATTGCGCCGTTTTTCATCTGGGCCAATTATGATATTGAAGAAGCATATTACGAAAATATCAGCGCTAATTATCTGTCTACGCTGACGATGAAAACAGCCGGCGTGGAACTGCCGGTCTATAATCAGTATCTGGATCAGCTGTACGATGAGCTGCCGATGATTAATGCTCTGGGTTATGCCGATCATAACGGCACATATTATTATCATACGGATGAGACAGAACTGACCGAGGCTATCGAGGGATACAAAGTTGTGCAGTATAACTATCTGTTCGGCGGGATGAACCGTCTGAACGACTTCTATACCGTAAAACAGGAGGTAACACCATGACAGCATCCATCTATGCGATTAGCATCAGCGCCCGCAGAGGCGAACTGAAAAAAGAAATTGCAGAAGCGAAAATTGTAGAAGGGTTCGGCATTGAAGGCGACGGTCACGGCGGTGACTGGGATCGCCAG
>DAISWV010000149.1:0-4181 GCA_036826195.1 Peptococcaceae bacterium
TCAGAGAAAACTGAAGCAGCTTTTTTATTTGTCAAAACAAATTATAAAATCTGTGGAAATGATTCAGATGAAAGGTTACATTTAAACATAGTATAGAGATTTTATTGATACGGTCTTTATTATCAGAAAAACTGATAGGATTTTACATAGATTTTACATAACAAGGCGTATACATTTTACATTGCTGCGGCATAATTTTAGGTAACGAAAAAAGTTCGGAATAATTCTGTAAAAAGTATGGAGGATGAATCGAATGAACGAAATTATGCAAACGGTTTTTGGCCTGTTGGGCGGGCTGGCAATTTTTTTGTTCGGGATGAACATGATGAGTGAAGGGCTGCAGAAAGTAGCCGGGGAAAAAATGCGCCATATTTTAGGGCTCCTGACCAAAAATGCAGTGACAGGGGTATTAGCTGGTGCTATTGTAACAGCGGTATTACAGAGCAGCAGTGCGACTACTGTTATGGCCATCGGTTTTGTAAGCGCAGGGCTTTTAAAACTGCCGCAGGCAATCTCTATTATTTTTGGTGCCAATATTGGTACTACTATGACAGCACAGCTGATTGCATTTAAAATCAGCGATTATATCTGGCCGATTATCTTTATCGGTTTTGTGATTTATTTTCTGGCGAAAAAAGAAAACATCAAATATGTTGGGGAAACCATTTTTGCATTTGGTCTGCTGTTTTTAGGGATTGACACCATGGGTGCCGTTATGAAACCGCTGGCGGCAAGCCCTGTATTTGTAAGTATGATTCAGCAGGTATCCGGTATTCCGGTTTTAGGGGTACTGGTAGGGACTTTAATGACGGTTGTGGTACAGAGCAGTTCGGCAACCATTGCAGTACTGCAGAATTTTGCATCCACTGCAGGGCCTGACGGTGTAAGCAGCATTATTGGTTTAGAAGGTGCTATCCCGATTCTGTTTGGGGATAATATCGGGACAACCATTACAGCACTGTTAGCCTGCATCGGCCAGTCCAAAAATGCACAGCGCACTGCGTTATCGCATAGTATCTTTAATATTTCTGGCTCGCTGCTGTTTATCTGGTTTATCCCGCAGTTTGCAGCTTTTGTGCAGATGATTTCGCCATCGGGTGCTGAGATTGATGTCATCTCCCGTCAGATTGCAAACGCACATACTACTTTTAATATTACCAACACATTAATCTGGACACCTCTGCTGCCGTTAATGGTTAAAATCGTAACAACTCTGATTCCAGACACCGCAGAAGATTTCGAAATGCCGAAAAATGAACTGCGTTATATCAAAGATGGTCTGCAGGATCAGCCTGAATTTGCGATGCATCTGGTTATGCAGGAAATCAGCGGCGTTAGTGAACGCACATCGGAAATGCTCCTCAACACACGCCGAACAGTGCTGTATGATGATATGGATGCCAATGCAAATGTAATTGCCATGGAACATGATTTAGACGAAGTGCAGGAAAAACTGGTGCGTTATATGTCCAGTATGTTTACTACCGGTTATATGAATGAACTGCAGAGCGTACGCCTGGCAGGATTAATGGAAGTGTCGAGCAATGTGGAACGTATCAGCGACAGCTGTGCAAGCATTGCCCATAAAATCAAATCGAAGGTGGAAAAACAGCAGTATTTCTCCAATATGGCTCTGGAGGAACTGAGCGAATCCTTCGAACTGGTAGAAAGCATGGTGGATAAAGTAACAGATGTACTGAAAAACAACGATGCAAAAGCAGCTGTAGAAGTACTGGAAATGGAAAATCAGGTAAACCAGCTTGAACATCGTTTACGAAAAAAACATCTGGGCCGTTTAAACGAAGGGGTATGCACACCGGAAATGACAGTCGTTTATACTGAAATTCTGCACAATCTGGAACGCATCGGCGACTGCTGTGCAAGTATTGCTGTGTTTGTAGTAGAACATCAGAAAGATTCTGGAATGATGAAACCGGCTGCTGTGCAGTAACATAAATAAGAATAATGAACGGATAAAAGAAAACAGAGCAGAAGATGCGAATGAGGCATTTTCTGCTCTGTTTGTTATAGTGCTTTGTAAATTCTAAAATCTAATATTACCCTAATACAGCTGCTTTCAGATGGTCAACGCCTAAACGTTCGATTGTGCGGATGGAACGTTCTTTGCCATCTTTGTTGTCCTGCAGGTACTGATATACTTTATCTAACAGAGCCAGCAGTTCTTCATCAGTTAAATCCTGTGCGATAACTTCACCAACGCCTGGTTTGGAACCGCCGTTGCCGCCAACGGTTAACATCCAGCCTTTAGCGGTAGCCAGTACACCCAGATCGCGTACGCGAGGCATTGCGCAGCCTAACAGACAGCAGCTTACGCCTACTTTTACTTTGCCTGCTTCGTGCGCTTTGGAGATGCGTTCTACTTCACGCCCCATTGCGTGATTATCTTTGCCAGGGGTGGCAAATTTGCAGAATTTGCTGCCAGGGCAAACAATAATTTTACCTTTCGGGAAGCATAAACGGTCGCCAAAGGTCTGTTCTAAATCTTCCCACAGAGGGTTAACATTTGCTTCTTTAACGTCCATAAAGTTGATTTTTTTTGCGGTAGTCGCCATTAAGCTGGTTACTTCATATTTTTTTGCCAGCTCAGATAAAACTGCAAAATCATCTGGAGTCATATAGCCCTGGTCGATACTTACACCAACGGAGTAGGTGCCGTCTTTATGCAGGCTTACATGATGTTTAAACTGTTCCATAGTGATTCCTCCTGATAAATTAATACTTACTGCTAAGTATACCATAAATTGCAGACAGCGTATAGAAATTTTATACATTAAACAATTGTTTTATGCTGTCATAAAGTTTCTTTGTATGTGCAATATTTCTGCGTTTGTAATATACTATAGGTACTATAATAAACACAATGAAAAAACTGGCGGTGGTAGTATGACATACAAACTTTCAAAATCAAAATACTGTTCGGCTTTGCAGTGTCCGAAAATGCTGTGGCTGAAAGAAAATAAACCGGAGGAGTTTAATGATAGCTGCATAAATCAGGCTGTGATGAATAACGGCTCTTCTGTGGGTAATCTAGCAATAGGGCTGTTTGGAGAATCTGTTGATGTGCCTTTTGGTGATTTAACCGATATGGTTGCGGAAACAAAACGGCTGATAGATAAACAGACACCGGTTATTACCGAAGCTTCTTTTTTTGTAGAGGATTTATTTTGCAGCGTGGATATTCTGAAATGCACTGGCGACGGAGAGGTTGAAATATACGAGGTGAAAAGTTCTACATCTGTTCATGAACATTATTATGATGATGCAGCGTTTCAGTGCTATGTGGTAACAAAAGCAGGGTATTGTGTAAAAAAATGCAGTGTGGTTCATATCAATAACCAGTATGTACGGCAGGGTGAACTGAATCTTCATGAACTGTTTAACATTGTGGATATTACAGAACCTGTTTTGGCAATGCAGCCTACGGTAGATAATAATAGAGCGAGGTTTCAAAATTATATGAAACAGGCAGACGAGCCGTTGGATGATATAGGCCCACAGTGTTTCAGCCCCCATGCATGTGGTTTCTGGAGTTATTGTACAAAGCATCTCCCAAAACCGAATGTGTTTGATGTGGCGAGATTAAGCGGAAGTAAGAAGTTTCAGTGCTATTATGACGATATGATTTCTTTTGCTGATTTGAATAAAAGCGATATATTCTCGCCATCTCAATATATGCAGATTGAGCATGAACTGTATGGATATCCGCCGTATATTGATACAGAAAATATTAAAAAATTTGTGAGTAACCTGTCCTATCCGATTTACTTTTTAGACTTTGAATCCTTTCAGCCAGCGGTTCCGCTGTTTGATAATGCAAAGCCTTATGAACAGATTGTTTTTCAGTATTCCCTGCATTATATTGAAGAAGAGGGCGGCGAATTAAAACATAAAGAGTTTCTGGCTTATCCGGGCGGTGACCCTCGTCGGGCACTTGCGGAACAGCTTTGCAGAGATATTCCGCTGAATGTATGTACCACAGCATACAACATGAGTTTTGAAAAGAGCCGCATCCGTGAACTGGCAGCCTTATATCCGGATTTAAGCGAACATTTGATGAACATTCATGATAACATCTACGACCTGATGGTTCCGTTCCAGAAAAAATGGTATTACTGCAAAGCCATGCAGGGTTCCTATTCCATTAAATATGTATTACCGGC
>DAISWV010000150.1:0-4167 GCA_036826195.1 Peptococcaceae bacterium
TGATTCTTAATAACTAAAACAGTCATAAAAAAACGCTAGCTGGCAGAATGGGCTGCAATCTGGATGAACTGGATGCTTATCTGGATAATATTCTGGCATTAGAGGTGTAGACCATGACAGGATATATAAAATACAACGTAGTTGTTTCGGAAAAGGCGCAGCGTATGCTGGGGAATCATGTGAGATTTCTGGCGAATGTGGATAAAAAAGCGGCGATGGAAACAAAAAAGAAAATCATGACAGCGCTTCACTCTCTCGCAGAATTACCGGAGCGTTATCCATTCTTTCGCGCAGAATATATTCCGTCTAACAAGTATCATAAAATGGTGATAGACGGTCGATATATGGCATTGTACCAGATAAAAGATACAACGGTTTATGTGGATTATATTCTGGATTGCCGTGAAGACTATGATTGGCTGATAAATTAAATTTGAATTGTTTGTGTTTACTGAGGACTGTACGAAATAACGTACAGTCCTTTTTCATTTTGTAAAAAAATAGAGGAGAGATTGATTATGGCAGCAAATGCTGAAGGTATGAACAAATTATGATTACAGGAATTCCGTCTAACAAGTATCAGCAGTTCAGACAATTTTCACATTTTTCAATCCTGCATAATCCAAATCTTTGAAGGCAATAACTATTCTCATCACAGTAATTGTTATCGGAGGGATTGGACATGGCTTATTTATACAAAGTTGAAATCTGTGGTGTAGACACATCCAAACTGCCTGTTCTAAAAAATGATAAGATGACCGAACTGTTTCGAAAGTATCAGTCCGGAGATGAACAGGCGCGTGAAGAATTAATTCACAGCAATTTACGTCTGGTGTTAAGTGTGCTCCAGCGTTTTTCCAATCGCAACGAAAATCCTGACGATTTATTTCAGGTCGGCTGTATCGGACTGATGAAAGCCATCGATAATTTTGACCTTTCTCAAAATGTAAGATTCTCTACCTACGCTGTGCCGATGATTATATCTAGTAGAGGAGGACATTTCTAAATTATAATTTTACAATATAGTGAATACTATATGATATTCTGTATTTTGTCCAGCTGTAAAATTTACTGCACAAAAAATACGGTACAGGCTGCTTCCACGCTACAGCCTGTACCGTATTTCAATTTTATCATCCGTAATGATGATTTTTTCTATTAATATATTCAGGATATTTTTCTTTTCTTTTGCCGTCAGCAAGTCCCAGACTTCACTCAAATGTTCAACTTTATCTATGACAGCACCCTTTACTTCTACCAGTGTTTCCTGCTGCTCCTGATACTGAAGCTGTTCCTGCAGAATGTGAATCTGTTTTTCGCGCTCTTCAATCGTATTCAGCAGTATTTCATTTCCTGATTCTGCGTAAAGATTATAAAGGCGTTTCAGTTCCATCTGTTTCGCCTGAATCTGCTCCTTTAACCGTTTAATCGTCTGGTTCTCAGACATTTCGTCATTCATCGAATTATCTGGAATTCGAAGCTGAAAGATGTCATTCAGCACGATATCTTCTAATTCCTGCGACCAGATTTTTGGCTGATCACAGTTTGCATCCTTCACGAGATACTGTTTGCTGGTCTGCTGGGAATAACAGACGATTTTCTTTGTGTGTTTTCCCCACTTCTGGTAATGCATCTTTGCACCGCATTTACCGCAATAAACTAACCCTGTCAGCAGATTATCGGAAGAAGAAATACGGTTTACCGAACGTTCACGCATTCGCTGCTGTGTTTCATAAAAAGTAGCCTTATCGATAATTGGTTCATGTCTGCCCGGATACTCTTTCCCGTTATATTCAATAACACCCAGATTACTTTTGCGCCCCAGAATCTGCATAACCAGACGATCATATTTAAGCCCCGTTATATCTGCAATTTTCTGGGGAGAGTACCCCTGCAGATACAGCCTGTACATATCTTTTACTGTCTCGGCATCCTTGTTCGGAATCAGAATCCCTTTGACCGAATTATAATCATAGCCGTACGGTGTTTTGCCGCCGCCCGGCCAGTAACCTTCTTTTATACGTTCCAGCATCCCCATTCGGGTTCTCTCCCGAATATTTTCGCGTTCCAGCTGAGCAAAGGCCGATAAAATACCAATCATCAGGCGGCCCATAGGAGTCGCCGTATCAATGGTTTCCTTAATGCTGACAAAGCTGACCTCATAACGATTAAAAACATCTTCGATAAGATACAGTGTATCTTTCTGACTACGGGATAACCTGTCCAGTTTGTACACAATGCAGTGCGAAACCTTCCCGGCTAGAATGTCCGCAATCATCCTCTGCAGTTCCGGACGGTTGATATTACTGCCGGAAAATCCGCCATCCTCGTAAACTTCATAGTGCTCAATGTCATGCAGCTTGCAGTATGCCTGCAATGATTCTTTCTGGGCATCAATAGAGTAACCCTCTTCCCGTTGGGCATCTGTCGATACTCGGACGTATAATGCTGCATGTTTTAACTTAGCCATTGATTTTCACCACCTTAAAAAACCGCGGGCCTCAACCCGCGGTTTCATTATAACGTACATTGTTTTTCGCCACCGCATTACCGATAGTTTCTAAAACAGTTGTGTTTTCTATCTTGTGCATATGCATCTCTGCTTCCGCTACATATTCCTCATTAATATAACGCTTCACAACATATGGGCATGAAATCACTCCTTCTTCCATACTATTGTTACCACATATATTTTTTTAAAACTGCATTATTTAAAATTTTTTCCACACAAGTTCCAGCAGTCTGCCGGAAAAAATATAAGGGAACACGGCTGCCACGAGACGGTTGCCGAGTATTACAAGGATCAGCAGCGCATAAAGGCATAGCTGCGCAAAGTCTCCGGTTTCTGTCTGCGTAAACATTCCAATAGCTCCGGCATAACGCAGAAAAAAACCATGCAGCAGAAAGATTGGAAGCGTATTTTTACCGATGGTGGAGATAATCGGCAGCTTGTGATTTAACAGCGGTGCCAGAGTGAACATGAAAAATGCTGTCCAGATCAGGCCGATGCCTAGAAGCTGCAGTTTAATCTGCGGTGTATACCAGGCGTTGGCGTAAGAGGCGGAACCAAACATCATATGACTTTTAATAACCTCGCTCTGTAAGAGATATTGACAGACTAAAACAACAGCTGCGAGAGATACAATAGCAATACAGATACTTGCTGCGGATGGTTTTGTCAGAAAAAGGTTTAACCTGGATTTATATTGCCCAACATAATAACCAAGTACAAAGTAGGGCAGAAACGTAAAAAAACGGGACAGTGTCAGAAAAAATCCGATGTTATCATCAAAACCGGCTAAGATAGATACAGCAATGGACAACAAGAATACGACAGCACACTGCCATAATTTTTTCTGTCCTAAAAGCGGAATCAGCATATAATAAAATGCCATAGCCAGCAGGTACCACAGTGCCCAGTATGGTGTGGTGAACTGGAATACTTCCGGAGCTTCCGGGTAAAGTATCCGATTATGATAGAATAGATATAACATCTGAAACAGCAGATATGGATAGAATAGATGAAAAGCAATTTTTTCACTGCTGTGTTTTGCAAAAAAGCCGCTCAGAAAAATAAACACCGGCATATGAAACGAATAAATCAGCGTGTAAAGCTGCTGTTTGCCTTCAAAGTCGGCACTGATTTCTATAAGATGTGCCAGTACTACAAGAAAAATCAGAATAAATTTTAAATTGTCATAGCTGTATAAACGAGGTTTTGTTTGTGCTGCAGACTGCATAAAAAGACTCCTGGTTCGATGAAATAGTAGAATCGTTATCCTGCTTATTATAGTACAGGAACAGGAGCGGATACAAGAGCGGTTTTGATAATGAAAAACGAAAATAATCAATAAATAAAAACAGCAATCACATTATTTGCTCGACGGCTTTCCCTCAGTTCCTCGGACATTATCTTGCTTGTTCCCCTTAGTCAGACTTTGTCTGCCACGGTAGGAACAAGCAGCAATAATGTCCGCCTCAATTCGGAAGGCGCCGCTCGCAATGTAATGTATTGCTGTTTTGATGGAATATTAATATAGTCATTGTTTTATTTTTTCAGTAATGGTTTCAGTTCATCCAATACTTCCTGGAAATACTGCAGAGTATCTTCGATTGGCTGTGGCGATGCCATATCCACCCCTGCGATTTTTAACAGGTTGATAGGAT
>DAISWV010000151.1:0-4118 GCA_036826195.1 Peptococcaceae bacterium
ATATGAAACCGGTGCCGTTTGCGTACAACCGATACCGGTGCCTCGGAAGGCCCTAACAGTTCAATATCCGGATACTGCTCTGTAATGGCATTCGCCATCCCCTGCATGGCATCCAGCAGTCCATCCGGTGAAAAATCACTCACCAGAATGCGGATCATATAACAAAACGGCGGATACACCATCAGATTCCGCATCTGTATCTCGTTCCGGTAAAACGTCTCATAATCATGAGCCTGTGCTGCCAGAATACTGTAATGCTCCGGATTATAGGTCTGTACAATCACTCTGCCGGGCTTATCGCCTCTGCCAGCCCTGCCGGCCACCTGTGTTAACAGCTGAAATGTCCGTTCCGCCGCACTGTAATCGGGCAGATTCAAAATCATGTCGGCAGCCAGTACGCCTACGGTCGTCACATTTGGAAAATCCAGCCCTTTTGCCACCATCTGTGTACCAATCAGCAGCTGCGTTTCCCTGCGGGCAAACCGTTCCAGGATCCGTGCATGAGCATCCTTATTCTGTGTTGTGTCCAAGTCCATCCGTTCCACGCGAACCCACGGCCACCGTTTTTTCACCTCGGCTTCCACCAGTTCCGTACCCGAACCCATATAGCGGATAAAACGGCTTCCGCAGTTTGGACACTGCTTTGGCGCCGGCGAACGGTAATCGCAGTAATGGCATTTTGCCAGATTCTGCTCCTTGTGATAGGTTAATGCAATGGAACACTTTTCGCACATCAGCGTATGGCCGCATTCCCTGCAGACAATTGAGCTGGAAAAACCGCGGCGATTCAAAAACAGAATCACCTGTCCCCCCTGCTGCAGACTGTGTTCAATCGCATCGGCCAGCACCGGGCTGAACATACTGCGATTGCCGCTTTGAAATTCACGAGCCATATTTACAATCTGCACTTCCGGCAAAGGCTGCTGTTTTGCACGCTTTTTCATAACAAGCAGTGTGCCGCGCTTCTGTATCTCATAATAGCTCTGTACCGACGGCGTTGCGCTGCCCAAAAGCAAAAGCCCTCCATGATACTCGATACGATGCCGTGCCACATCCCTTGCATGATAGCGGGGATCCGGCTCAGACTGCTTAAATGTGGTCTCGTGTTCCTCATCCATAATAATCAGACGCAGATTCTGTACTGGTGCAAACACGGCGCTTCGCACGCCCACAACCACACGGGTTCTGCCCTCATAGAGCCTCTGCCAGGCATCCAGGCGCTCTCCATCTGACATATTGCTGTGCAAAACCTCCACATACTCACCCAGCACCGCCCGAAACCGGCCAATCAACTGCGGCGTCAGTGCAATTTCCGGCACAAGCACCATGGCACCGCCGCCTGTATCCAGCACATGACACAATGTGCGCAGATATACTTCCGTTTTGCCGCTTCCGGTCACCCCGTGCAGCAGAATCTCCTCTGCATGCAGACTATCCGTTTTTGCTAAAATTACATCCAGCGCCTTTTGCTGCTCCTCATTCAGTATCAGCGTTTGCTCATTACGAAATGCCGAATGATCGGTATGAAATCGCTGGATTTGTACATGTTTCCGGCAGATCAGCTGTTTTTTCAGCAGTTCATTTGTCAGCGCCCGATAATTAGGCCAGTAGCTGTACAGTGTTTTTCCGTCACTGGCTCCCTCATACGTCAGATAACGAAGCACCTCCCACTGTTTTACCGCCCGGCCCAGTTTCTGTCTGGCATCATCCAGCTGCGCCGGTTCAATACAGCTTTCATAAACACATTCGGTTTTACTGCCGCCTTTTTGCTGATAGCGCTGTTCGATGCGAATCAGTTCCGCCTCCGCCAGCTGTTTCAGCAAACTATCTGCATGCGGATACTCCTTCCGCAGTTTTTCAACAGCAGCTTCTCCATGGCGGCGAATCTGTTCTGCCAATCCTGCCGCATCTGGTTCTAAAAACAGCATTCTTGTTTCCGCCAGTGCAGAATTATCCACCCACACGGCGACATCCTGCTTTTTACTGCGCGCAAATTTTGGCAGCATATATTCCAGTATATAATAACACGAACAGAGGTAGTACTCGCTCATCCAGACAGCCAGCTCCACCAGTTCCCGATTCAGCATAGGTTCCGGTTCCGGCACAGAACAGACGTCTTTATATACCGTCTCATCATCCGGCTCTTCCGATATAAAACCTGTCACATACCCATTCACCAGCTGATTTCCGCGCCCTATCGGAACAATCACCATACTGCCCCAGTCCACGACTGCCTGCAGATCCTCTGGAACCCGATACGTCAGCCGGTCACGATGGTCTGCCAGTTTCCGCGCAACCGCCACCTGTACAAGCATATACACCCTCCTTTCTGTTCATGCATAGATATTTAATTATAACACAAACGTACACCTTCTTACCAGTAAAAGCCACGAAAAATCATACTTAAAAACGGCTCATAAAAAAAGACTGTTTCTTTTTCCGAAACAGTCTTTTTTATCCGATTTTTTATTCCGCTTTTAATGCTGCCATCTGTTCGCGTACGCTTGCTTCGCAGTCGCGCATAGCCAGAATGGTTTTTGCAAATAAATCGTTCAGTTCCCAGCCCAGGCGTTCTGCCCCGGTGCGGATGATATCACGGGAGCAGCCGGCTGCAAAGTGCTTGTCTTTAAATTTGCGTTTTACGCTGTCGGCTTCCATATCCATAACAGTTTTGGATGGACGCATTAATACCCCTGCACCAATTAAACCGGTCAGTTCATCTACTGCAAACAGCACTTTTTCCATTTGATGAACCGGCTCCACATCGCTGCAGATACCGTATGCATGGCTGCAGACAGCATGTACCAGCTCTTCACCGGCACCCAGTTCTGCCAGCAGTTCCGGTGCTTTTTTGCAGTGTTCCTCTGGATAGACTTCAAAGTCAATATCGTGCAGAAGCCCTGCCATACGCCAGAAAGCCTCTTCCTCGCCATAGCCCAGTTCTCTTGCATACCAGCCCATAACCCCTTCCAGTGTGTAGGCATGTTCCAGATGAAACGGTTCCTTGTTATATTTTTTTAACAGCTCCAGTGCCTGTTCTCTTGTAAAATTCACTTCCATGAAAAGTACCTCCGTATTGGTTTTGTATTAGTTTCATAATGAACTCATTATAATCTATCTGCAATAAAAAACCCAGTTTTTCTTTTAGCGTCTATCGGTATCGTTTGTCTGCAAAGGGTTCAGAACTGCTGAAAATATTGTACCACACCGGCATAAATACCTTCGGCCAGTTTCTGACGGTAACTGTCTGTTGCCAGCAGTGCCTCATCGTGCGGATTACTGAGATAAGCGCACTCCACTAACACCGATGGATGGTTGTTCATGCGCAGCACATAAAAATTGGCCGATTTGGTTACCGATTTTTCACCGGTTGCAGTGGCAAGCCCTGCACAGATTTTTTTGGCCAGATTATCCGCCAGCGCTTTCTGGGTGTAAATTTTACCGTTATACGTATAGGTCTCAGCTCCGGTAGCGGTTGTCTGTCCTTCCGTAGAATTGCCATGAATGCTGATGTAAATATCCGGCTCCAGATTATTGCTCATTTCAATACGCTCTGTCATAAATACCCGCTCATTGCGCGCTAAATCGCCACGGGTAAATACCACTGTCGCGCCATCGGCTTCCAGCAGCTTCTGCAGCTTCACAGCTACGGTATAGCCGATATCGGCATCGGTCACGTGTTTCATGGTGATGCCCTGGCCGCCAACGTCCACACCGCCATGACCCGGATCCAGCACAATGGTGCGGCCTGCCAGTGTATTTCCTGTCTCATAACAATTTAACCGCAGCCAGTCACCTTCCTGCGCGGCATCCACATAGCTGCCTTTGCTGTAGGCAATCGCTACCGCTGCTCTGCCGTCACCGGCGGATGCCACCTGCAGCGAAAAATCACCTTTTTGCGCCGTCAGCGTGCCATGCACATCCACATTATCCAGCGTCAGGGTAAGCCCGGTTTCGCTGACCGAATCGATGCTGTAAACATTACCCTCACCATTTTTTATCGAAAAAACAGTTTTGCGCCCATCCTGTATGGTCTCTCCCAGTGCGGCAGCTGTTCGCACACCGGTTGATACGCCGGTGCCGTTTTCTGCCTCCGGTTTGCTTGCGGATACCAGCCA
>DAISWV010000152.1:0-4115 GCA_036826195.1 Peptococcaceae bacterium
TACGATGGATGCTTATCAAAATCTTATCAGTGGTGATAAACCACCATGGGAGGGGCAACACAGTTGTTTCGGGTGGTTGTCACCCTAACAATAATATTATACGCAAAATCGACCAAAAAAGCAAGATGGGGCTTTCTCATTTTGTGACCCTAATTCTATATTCCGTATACCGCCATGCCCGCTACTGCGGATATTATAATTAAAAGAATAGGCGACAGCTTTTTCTTTGCAAAATGCTTATATCCAAACATTGAAGCTACCAAAAGCGCAGTAATGGTGATAGCTTGCACATTTACTGTTACAGATGAAATCGCTCCAAAGCAGTTTCCAAAGACCATATAAATACCAGTTGCAAGCACAATACCGATAACACAGGGTTTCAGACCACGTAGAACGGCTTGCACATATTTGTTTTTCAGTGCTGTTTTCAGCAAGGCAGTTACCAACAGGATAATGATGAATGACGGAAGTACAACCGCCAGAGTTGCCACGATTGCACCAAGCATTCCTGCCTGACTGCTTCCCACATAAGTTGCCAGATTCACCATGATCGGTCCCGGTGTACTTTCGCTGACAGCAATCATATAGGTCAATGTTTCATCACTGAGCCAACCATATGAAAGCACCACATCACGAATCAGAGGAATTGCGCCGTAAGCTCCACCAAAAGCAAAGCAGCCGACTTTTAAAAAGCCAAGAAACAAATCCAGATAAATCATTTTCCTGCACCGCCTTTCTGTTCAGGTGCGCCATTCAGAATAAAAATCGTCAGACTGACAGCTGCTGCAATCAGCATTAAGCTGATAGAAGAAAAGTTCCATGCGAAAATATTGATAAACAGCATGACCACGCAAGAGCAGAGCATAATCGCTCTTGGCAGTTTCTTTTTGTGCATCTTCTTTATCATGGTAACAGCCGCATCCAGAATCAAGATGCCCACTGCAATTTTGATCCCTTTGAACGCATTTGCAATGATGGTCAGTTCGAGGAAATTATCCAAAAACATAGAAATCAGATAGATAACAACGAAAGACGGTACGACAATACCGAGGGTAGCCACAAGAGCGCCAATAAATCCTGCTTTCTTGTATCCAGTAAAGGTGGCACAGTTAATGGCAATCGGTCCGGGGGTTGACTCCGCAATGACGGTCACATTCATCATTTCGTCATGGGTAATCCATTGTTTTCTTTCCACGCAGTTGTTTTCAATCATGGAAATCATGGCATAGCCACCGCCAAAGGTGAACAAGCCAATCTTTGCAAAAGTAAGAAACAAATCAAGCAAGATATTCATTCTTGTTCGCCCTCCTTCCGATATTCGCACTGACAGACCGTCATATCACGGTCAACAGTAAGGGATGCACTCCGCATTAACTCAAACTGTTCGGTAAGGTAATCCACGGCATCCTGCAAAGGGAGATAATGTGTGTGGTAGCCATATTTTTCTCCATAAACCAAACCTGCGTCTTTCATCACCTTCATGTGCTGAGAAATCGCAGATTCTGAGATACCAAACTTTTTAGAAAGAGAGCGCACACAATGCTTTCTTTCCAAGAGAGCTTGATATATTTTCAAACGCATTGGCTCACCCAATGCTTTTAACATACGGTCAAGTTCCATACTGCTGCTCCTTTTATTTTAGTAGCTACTTAATTGTAACACCATCGTTTGTTTAAGTCAAAACTAAATTAAAAAACGCCCGCAGGATTTCTCCCACGGGCGGCGTGTAAAAAATGCTTATCAAAACCTTATCACCGCTGATAAGAATACCATATGTCAAAGAAAATAAGTGGTCTGAAATCAAGCGATTTCAGACCACTTAGAATCAATATGCAATTATTCCCACTCGATCGTTATACCCTCACAGCCTCCAAAAGCATCTTCTGCTATTTCTACATGTTCCGGTATATGCACCGTCTGCAGATTACAGCATCCGGCAAAGGCCTCCCGGCCAATGCGCTCCACGCTCTGCGGAATGGTAAGCTCTTTAAGATTTACGCAGTCTTTAAAAGCTTCGTAGCCAATTTCCACAAGGCTTTCCGGAAAAGTGACCGTGGCAAGGTTTTCACACTCTGCAAAAGCATGGTTGCCGATGCGGGTAATGCCCTCCTCAATGGTGATGGTGCGAATCTGTCTGCGACGTTCTATGGTTTCGTGTTTAATGCCATGTCGCGCAGGGCTTAGAGCCGATGGGGATATAGCGGTAATCATTTTATCGCCAATGCGGTTTGGTATCACAATCTCTAAATCGGTGCCCCGATAGAGCATTAAGGTATAAGTGCCGTCAGGCTGTTTTTTCATGCCCCACTCTTTTTCTAAATCCTCCGGCGTTTTTTCATCGGCAGGCAGATCCCATCCCAGCTCTAAATCATCCCAGCCATCTAAGGACATCTCGTTAAAATCATCGAACGCATCTGTCTCTCTATCGTTCTCGGAGAGGCTCTGTTTATACTGCATCAATGCCGCGGCAGCCTCTGTCTGCTCCCCTTCTAAGACCGACTCTAAAATCCAGTCTGCATCCTCCAGCGGAATCATCGCCTCCTGCATCAGAATGTGCATAAGGTTCCAGTTTGCAAGCGCCAGCGGATATAATAATTTGCGGCGGCTCTGCAGATAGCGGAAAAACCGTCTGCGGAAGGCCTCATCCAGCTCTGCTCCGCTATACACATCATCGGCAAAGGCTAATATGGCGCTCTGGCGCACATTATCCGGCAGCTTTGCCGGGTCCATACTGGTGATGCGCACCTGTGCACTATCCATAAAGCACTGGCGGCCAATGGATGGATTCTTTGCATGCAGCACAGCTGATAAGCGAATGCATTCATCAAAGGCGCGATAGCCAATGTGCTCCACCGCTTCGGGAATGATAAGCTGTGTGAGACGGCGGCAGTTCTGAAAGGCTCTGTCTTCTATCATTTTTAACGAGTCAGGCAGCGTAACGCGCACTAAGGCTGTACAGTTGCGGAAGGCATCCACACAGATGGTTTCGGTGCCTGGCCGGATATCTGCTTCGGTAATAGCGCCCTTTGCAAAGAGGGCAAGGCGGCCTGCATAGATCACGCCATCGGGCTGCATAGCAAGCCAGGCGGTGCCGCGCAGGGCATCGCGCCCCACGCTCTTAAGGGTATCCGGGAATGTGATTTCCGAAAGCGCCTCACAGTTTAAAAAGGCCATGCGATCTAACAGCGTAAGCCCTTCCGGAAGCACCAGCTCTTTAAGGCCTGCGCAGTTTTCAAAGGCACTGTAGCCGATTTCCGCAAGCCCCTCCGGCAGATACACCTCGCGAAGATTTTTGCACCCGGCAAAGGCAAGGCTGTCGATTTTTGTTACCCCCTGGGGAATCACAACCGATTCCAGCGCTTCGTTTCCGCGAAATGCTCCATAACCCACTGCATGGATGCCCTCCGGCAGCGTAATCGCGCGCTCATTGCCGCTATATTGTTTTAAGACTCCATGTTCGATTCTAAATTCCATACCCATCACACTTTCGTTGCCTGTCGTTTGCTGGCTGTTTTACGCTTCCTCCGCCTCATCCAGGTCTAAGCCGTCCAGCGCTTCGGCGATTTTTTTCTGGCGTTCGTAAAACAGTAATTCTTTGTTGTGTTCAAAATATTTTTCACAGCCGTATTCGCTGATATATTTGGCTGTGTAGTAGTTGGTGGTAAGCTCTGTCACGATAATTAACAGCTCATGGCCGTTTGTAAATACCTCTTCACTAAAGAGGAACAGATTTTCTAACAGCGCACCTTTGTCGATGCCGCTCTGTTTCATGGCTTTCACGCGGGCATCAAAGTCCATTTTAAGCAAGCCAAAAGCCTGCATGCCGTCTGTCTCCGCTGCAATGCGGTCGATGTCCTCTTCCAGAATCGCAATCAGCTGAGCCGCACGTGCCTGTGCATCGGCCGATAAGCTTCCGGCTTTGCGGCCTTTATCCAGTTTGGGAATTTCAGCATCTTTGAGCTGTTCTAAAATCTCAGCCGGCAGGGCTTTGCCTTTTGTGATTTCCACACGGAACTGCTTTAAGACATTCATCAGCTGTTCCAGCACTTTTTTGCCTTCGATAACTTCTTTTACCTCGCTGGTAACGGCGTCTAACAGTAAGCCAATTAAGGATA
>DAISWV010000153.1:0-4073 GCA_036826195.1 Peptococcaceae bacterium
CCGCCCTACGGTTTTCTGCGTTGCATGAATCTGCCGATTCAGATTGGTAATATCGACAGTATCATTGTCTAGCAGCGTAAGAGTTCCCACACCGGCACGAGCTAGCGCTTCAGCTGTAAAAGAGCCCACCCCGCCAATCCCGGCAATAAATACATGGGCATCCTGCAGCGTTTTCATCCCATCATCCCCAATCAGCATCCGGGTACGGTCATATAGTTCTGCCATAGCACACCTCTATTTCGCGTTCTTTTGTTCGTATTTTGCTTTCAGTGCATCAGCAACCGGCTTTGATACGTATTTATCAATGCTGCCGCCCAGGCTTGCAATATTGCGAACCTGACTGGAACTGATAAAGGAATGTTCCGCATCCGCAATAAAAAATACGGTTTCCAGATCATCGTTTAAGTCTTTGTTAAACATAGCCATCTGCATTTCGTATTCAAAGTCCGAAACAACACGCAGACCGCGTACAAGAGCCGATGCATTCTGTTCCTTTGCAAAGTTAACCAATAGCCCTGAAAATTCCTGCACCACCACATTGGATAAATGGGCTGCACTGGCCTGCGCCAGTTTTGTACGCTCCTCCAGCGTAAACAGTGTTTTTTTATTGTTGTCCGCAGCGACACCCACAATTACCTTGTCAAACAACCTGGCTGCACTGGTCAGTACACTCAGATGCCCGTTGGTGATAGGGTCAAAGGTTCCTGCATAAATAGCTGTTTTCATGTTGTTCCTCCTGTTAATCCTCTTTCACCGAGATATTCTCGGCACCGAGTATCTGGCTCAACGCCATAATCAAATCAATATCACTGGCTACCCAGTAATGATATTCCGCCAGCACCATCTTTTTCTGCTCGCTGAAATAAAAAAATACCGGCATTGGTCCATTGTGCTGCCGCAAAATGGTTTTCAATCTGTTCTGAACCTGCGGTGTACTTGTTTCGGCCGTCAGACGAAGATAGAGTTTCTTTTTCTGTTTCTTAGCCACTTCCTGCAGCGAAGCAACCTGTGGAGCCGGCTCTGCCATCCGTGGTTCTGCACGGTTATACGGAGCAGTATCCGGCACATAATTATTTTCCGCTGCAGAATGATCCGGTACACTGCGGGCAAAAGACTGCCCTTTGGCTTTCTGTTCTGCCCACGCTTTATCATCAGGCAGAGGCAGAATTTCATCAGCTGAAAGTTTTGGATTATCATCCTGTGCCAGAAAACGGCCTTTCACTAACACAATCGCATCTTTTTCAATCATTTCGCGATAGCGCACAAAAGTTTTCGGGAACACCAGCATTTCCATGGAGCCGGTCAGATCTTCAAACTGACAGGTCGCCATAGTATCCCCTTTTTTGGTAGTGCTGATTTTGAAGTTATTAATCATGCCAGCCACTACAATACGCTGCTGGTCATGCTCTTCGGTTAACTCAGAAAGTGTAATGGATGTTTTCTCGCTGATAACCTGTGTATAATCATCCAGCGGATGCCCGCTTACGTAAAGCCCTAGAATCTGTTTTTCCATAGCCAGAAGCTCCTGGGCAGAAAACTCCGGTATATCTGGAAGCGGAATCGGTGCATAGCGGGATGTAAGACCTGTCTGTTCTTCATCTAAATCAAAAAGCGAAATCTGTGCACTGGATTTGCTTCGCGCAATCTCATGCCCCTGTTCCAGACACATGTCCAGAATCATTAAAAGCTGCCGCTTGTTTCCGGCTACCGAACCAAAGGCACCGCCTTTAATGAGATTTTCCACCATTCGTTTATTTACCTGGCTTAAATCCACACGGGCACAGAAATCCTGCAGCGATGCAAACGGCCCATCCTCGTTGCGAATCTGAATAATGGACTGCATAGCACCTTTGCCTACGTTTTTCATCGCCGCAAGACCAAACCGGATACGGCCGTTATGCACAGTAAAGTTTTCCTGACTCTCGTTTACATCTGGTGTTAATACTGGAATCCCCATACGTTTACATTCAGCAATATAAAAGGATACACGATCTGCCGAATCCATAACACTGGTTAATAATGCCGCCATAAACTCTACCGGATAGTGGGCCTTTAAATAAGCTGTCTGGTAGGCAACCACCGCATACGCAGCACTGTGGCTCTTATTAAAGCCGTAGCCTGCAAAATATTCGATTAACTCAAACACCTTTGCAGCAATGGCACGGTCTACACCGGTTTTTTCAGCTCCATCTAAAAAGTCCTGCTTCATAGCTGCAATAATTTCGGGTTTCTTCTTCCCCATAGCGCGGCGAAGCATATCGGCCTGTCCTAGAGAGAAGCCTGCCAGGTCACTGGCAATACGCATAACCTGCTCCTGATATAAAATAACCCCGTAAGTTGGTTTTAAAATCGGCTCCAGCAGCGGATGCAGATACTCAATTTCCTTTCGCCCGTGTTTTCGCTCGATAAAATCATCAGCCATGCCGCTATTTAACGGCCCTGGACGATAAAGTGCCACCAGCGCAATGACATCTTCCAGATCATTAGGCTGCAGTTCTTTCATAATAGCACGTAAGCCACCGCTTTCCAGCTGAAACACACCGATACTTTCCGCATCGCACAGAAGCTGATAGGTCTTTTTATCATCCATTGGCATAGTATTAAAATCAATGCTGACACCATGATTTGTTTTTATCATATCCACAGCCTTGTTAATAACCGTTAATGTCCGAAGCCCCAGAAAGTCCATTTTCAAGAGGCCGATTTCCTCTACATTCTCTTTTGCAAACTGGGTAATAACACCGCACTCTGCTGATTTCTGCAGAGGCAGATAAAAATCCAGTGCATCTTTGGAAATTACGACCCCTGCCGCATGGGTTCCGGCATGACGAGGAAGCCCTTCCAGTTTCTGCGCCGTTGCAATGAGTTCTGCAATCTGTTCATCTTCTTCACAATAACCTCTCAGTTCAGCAGAGGCTTTCAGCGCTTTTTCAATGGTCATGCCAAGCTCATTTGGAATGGCTTTGCTTACTTTATTCACCGTCGCAATTGGAATATTCAGCACACGCCCTACATCACGAATAGCACCGCGTGCCGCCATGGTACCAAAGGTAATAATCTGACATACATGATCCTGACCGTATTTTTCGATAACATAGTCGATAACCTCGCCCCTGCGCTCATAACAGAAGTCAATATCAATATCGGGCATGCTGACACGTTCCGGATTTAAAAAACGCTCAAAGAGCAAATCGTATTTTAATGGATCAATATCTGTAATATGCAGTGCATAAGATACAATGCTGCCAGCTGCCGAACCGCGCCCTGGACCAACATAAATACCTTTTTCTCTTGCAAAGCGGATAAAATCCCACACAATCAGAAAATAGCCCGAGTAGCCCATCTGTTTGATAACCGATAATTCATATTCCAGACGTTGTTTGACTTCCTCGGTTACCGGATTATAACGAGTCTGAATTTCCTGCCAGCACAATTCTTCAAAATACGAATCCAGTGTATAGCCATCAGGTACATCAAAAATCGGCATGTGGTTTTCACCGAAGGTAAAATCAAAATCACACTGATCTGCAATTTTTAACGTATTGGTTAACGATTCCGGATAATCGCCCAGAATCTGCTGCATTTCATCATAGCTCTTTAAGTAGAAATGGTCGCCTTCAAACTTCATACGGCTGGCATCATCCATAGTTTTGCCCATCTGAATGCACATCATTACATCCTGGGTTTTGGCATCTTCCCGGTACACATAATGATTATCGTTGGTAGCAACCAGCGGAACACCCAGTTCTTTGCTCAAAAGATTGAGATGATAATTAATCTGAATCTGCTCATGCATACCATGATTCTGCACTTCAAAATAATAATTATCTGCACCAAAGGTTTTCTGATACCACTGCGCTGCCTCCCGCGCTCCGTCAAGATCCTCCTGCAGAATTTTCTGCGCTACCTCACCGGCCAGACAGCCCGATAAGGCAATAAGCCCTTCATGATACTGTTCCAGAATTTCGCGGTCAACACGCGGTTTATAATAAAAACCATCTAACGAGGCAAGCGATTCCAGTCTGGACAAATTGCGATAACCCTGCTCATTTTTTACAAGCAGCACCAGATGG
>DAISWV010000154.1:0-4065 GCA_036826195.1 Peptococcaceae bacterium
TGCTACTGTAGCATACGACGAAGCTACTCAGGCTGTAACTGCTGAACTGAACGGTACAACTGTTGTTATGACAATCGGTTCCGCTGAATACACTGTAAACGGCGTAGCTAAAACTGCTGACGTTGCTCCATTCATCAACGGTTCCCGTACAATGGTTCCAGTAAGATTCGTAGCTCAGGCTTTCGGTATCAAAGTAACACCTACCTACGATGAAAACGGTGCTACAGCTGCCATTCTGTTCGCTAAATAATTTGACTCAGGCATTAGTCTGAATCTTTACAAGGCTCTCTTCGGAGGGCCTTGTTTTTTTACTGTTGTGTCATTTCGACCGAAGGCTCGCCAGAACCGGAGTGGAGAAATCCTTATGCATGCGTAAAGATCTCTCGACTTCGCTCGAGATGACAAACGTATAGACGCATGTTTGCTCTCCAGCATAGCGTTGCTTTTCCAGTTGTACATACGCTTCTTTTATGCTATAATAAAATGATATTTTCTGCATTTGGAATTGCAGAAAACGGGTAGGTTTATACTACATACGAAATGAAGTGAACAGACGATGATAAAGATGGATTGCTGGGTACGGCCGGAGTTTACGGACTGGGGGCGCTATCAGCGGGAAATCAGCGAGATTCACGAAAAACTGAATACAAAGACGGATGCTTACACGGGCTGGGTGGACTGGCCTCTGCGTGTGGAAGCGGAACTTCTGCAGGAAATTCTGCATACGGCGGAGGAGATTCGCAGCAAGTGTACGGCGCTGGTGGTAATCGGCATCGGGGGTTCGTATCTGGGGGCCAAGGCCTGTATTGAGCTTTTGCAGTCGCCCTTTTACAATGAGCATTATGCCGCTAAAATGAATCGTCCGCGTATTTATTTTGCAGGGCATCATTTAAGCGCCATTTATTACGAGGAGCTGCTGGAACGGTTAAACGATGAGGAGGTCTGCCTGTGCGTGATTTCCAAATCGGGCACAACGCTGGAGCCTTCTATTGTGTTTGAGATTCTGCGAGGCTATGTGCAGAACCGCTACGGCATGGAGGATGCGGCCAAGCGCATCTACGCCATTACCGATGCACAGAAAGGCGCTCTGCGCGAGGAAGCCGATGAACAGGGCTATAAAACCTTTGTGGTGCCTGATGATATCGGCGGCCGCTATTCGGTGCTGACACCGGTGGGGCTTTTGCCGATTGCGGTGGCCGGCATTGATATCGTATCTATGCTGCAGGGGGCAGTCGAGGCCTGTAGAGCCTATGACAATGCGGATTTAACCAATAACATCTGCTATCAGTATGGACTGCTGCGCAGCCTGCTGCAGAATGACGGCAGAGTTATCGAAATTTTTGAAGTGTACGAAGGCCATTTGCGCTATTTTACCGAGTGGCTCAAGCAGCTTTTCGGCGAAAGTGAATGCAAAGACGGCAAAGGGATTATCCCCATGTCTATGCAGATGTCTACCGATTTACACTCCATGGGGCAGTTTTTGCAGGATGGCCGCCAGATCTTTTTTGAAACGGTGCTGACCATCGAAAAAATCTGTAAAGATGTATCCCTTGCAGGCTGTGAATCTGCCGGCATGGCGAAATCGATGCACGAGCTGAATCAGATTGTGGAAGCCGGTGCACGAAATGCCCATTTAAAAAACCATACACCGAATATCCGCCTGACGGTACGTGAGTTAAGCGCCAGATCCTTTGGCTATATGGTCTACTTTTTTGAAAAAGCCTGCGCTGTGAGCTGTTATTTGACTGGTGTGAACCCGTTTGACCAGCCGGGTGTGGAGGCATACAAAAGCAATATTAAAGCCGCACTGCGCGGTGAATAATCCATAAAAATACAAGATGCAAACCGTATAAGGAGGTGTTCGCATGGAGGAACAGAAACTCCCCTCCCGCAGCGAACGGCATAAGAACAAGAAAAAAGAGAAGCCGAAAAAATCCGGGTTCTTTTTCAGCAAAATAGACGAGGAAGCGGCAGAGCCGGCGGAGGCTAAAAAACCGACCGATGTATCGGGCAAAGACTGGTACTTTACTGCACCGCCATCCGACAAAAAAGAAGCGCCGATTATTATATCGGTAGATTTAGAAGAGCCGGATGAAGAAGAGGCACCGGAAGCCACAGCCATTTCCGATGAAGCGGATATGCCGGAAGTCCCGGTATCGCGTCCGTATCGGGAACGCATCAAAGAAGAGCCGCAGGCGAAAGTGCATAAAAAACGTCGCTCGCTGCATCCGGCAGTCGGGTTTTTACTGCTGTTTCTGATGCTGCTGGGCGGTGTATTCTGCGGTTACGGGGCTGTGAACGCCATCCTGCCACCGGTGGATGAATATTATGCCAACAACGCCGAGCAGGAAATGCTGGATAACGTAAACGTACTGGTGCTGGGCTGTGACGAACGTGAAGGCGAAAGCGTAGCCCGTGCCGATGTTATCATTGTGGCAACTCTGCGCCCAGGGGCAAAAGAGGCATCTATGTTTTCGCTGCCTCGCGATACCCGGGTTGCGATTGAGGGCCACGGCCACGATAAAATCAACCACGCCATGAGCTATGGCGGCATTCCGCTGGTAGAAAGCTCGGTAGAAAACTTGCTGGGTATCGAAATCGACCATTATGTAAAAGTAAACTTTGATGGCTTTATCAATGTGATTGATGCACTGGGCGGTGTGAATGTGGATGTGCCTGCCCGCATGTACAAGCCGTTAGAAGCCATTGACCTGCTTCCGGGCTATCAGACATTAGACGGGGCCGATGCACTGGCTTTTGTGCGCTGGAGAGGCGACGGCACCGGGGACTACGGCCGTATTGAGCGGCAGCAGCAGTTTATCGCGGCGCTGACTGAAAAAATCAAAGGCATGAGTATGTCGCAGGCGCTGAATGTGGTAAGTGCAGTAATGGACAGCATCGAAACCGACATGAGCGTGCGCCAGATGACATCCTACGGTACCACCGTGTTGGGCATGGGGACCGAAAGCATTAAAACCTACAGCTTTGTGGGCAGTGAACTGTGGCTGAACGGCGTAAACTATGTAGAGCCGGATATGACAGCTATTGCAGATATCGTAAACAAAATGCAGCACGGAGAGCCGGAACCGGAAGTGGTACCGGAAGCATCTCCAGACGCAGCACAAATGCAGTAATGCTTCAGCAAGGAGGACAAACGTATGGAACAGCGTTTAGAAATTTTAGGAGTCGGCATTGACAAAGTGACCAGCCAGCAGGCGCTGGATAACATCGCAGACTTTATTGCAAGCGGCCAGCCGCACCAGATTGTTACCGCAAATGCTGAAATTATCTATCAGGCAAGCAAAAATGAAAAAATGCGGAACATCATCAACAACGCACAGATGGTAACCGCCGATGGTTCTGGCGTTGTATGGGCAAGCCGTCAGCTGGGCGAACCATTAGAACAGCGTGTAACCGGTATTGATTTAGTAAACAGCATCTGCGAACGCTCCGCGCAGGATAAATGGAAAATCTATATCCTAGGCTCCGCGCCGGGCGTTGCTGCCACTGCAGCCATGAACATTCGTGATAAATTCCCAGGCTGCAACATCGTGGGCACCCACCACGGCTATTTTAACGCCAAAGAGGAAAAACAGATTTTAGCCGAGCTGGAACAGCTCAAACCGGATGTATTATTCGTAGCCTTAGGCGCACCAAAACAGGAATACTGGATTGCCGACCATCTGGCCGATTTAGGCATCCCGGTAGGTATGGGCATCGGCGGCAGCATGGACGTATTATCCGGCAATGTAAAACGGGCACCAAAATGGATGCAGAAAATGAGCCTGGAATGGCTTTATCGTCTGCTGATTCAGCCAACCCGCTTCAAACGCGTACTGGCATTGCCAAAATTCATGCTGGCCGTAAAAAAACAGGCAAAAAACAAATAGGCAATACACCGCAAAGCGCATTCTCAACTGAGAGTGCGCTCTTTTTATTGCCTGCGTGATTCGATGTAGGAATGTAGGCTATGTAAGCACTTTTCTAATGTTTACTCTATATCTGTTTCATTTTTTCAGACTTTTATAGAAGTGCTTACATGCTTACATAAGCCTATTGGTTGAG
>DAISWV010000155.1:0-4060 GCA_036826195.1 Peptococcaceae bacterium
AACTCCCGGAATCACATCCACTGATAATCATCTGATTATTGAAATCGACACTACTTCTAATAATAAAATTCAGTCGGATTACTTTGAAATCAATTTTATTGTACCTACAGAGATTTTGTCTGGCGAAGCTTCAAACAGATATCTCCGGAAATATATCATTCCAATCTCATAAGACAAAACAGGAAGCTGCACTCTGGCGGCTTCCTGTTATTTTTCACTTAGTCTACTATCCTTGCTATCTATATTTTCACTTGACGAATATTTTTGTTTTGCTATAATAAAAATAGAAAAGAGAGAAAGCCAAACGGCTTCTCTCAAAATATTGTGCGAGTTATCCCGTCAAGATTTCGAGGCTAGACGGGATAATTTTTTAGTCTAAAATTATCGTTTCGTACCCATTATCAAGGCGATAATCTCGACAATGAGCGAGGCAAATGCGATACCGCATAAAAAACCTTCCCATGTAACTATGACTACCACCCCCTCTCAGGGCAAGCCGTCTGTATGCCGTCATGCGCTGCGCAAAACAGCGTGACTTTCTCTCCATGAAGATTTTACCACAGGAACTCACGGACAGATATTTAGACTTGGTTACAACTTTGTCGAATAATGCCGCATAAAACTTTCCGTCATAATATAACACCCCGCCGCGGTGTTCACTTTGTTGTGAACTATGCGACGGGGTGCTTTTTTTATTCTGCTGTCAGTTTTACATTTTCAATGGCATTCCGGGCAAATTCAGTGGTTACGACTTTATTATAGTCAGCACGCTGTTCCAGCTGTCCTGCTAGTGCCATAACATCCATCAGTTTATCCAGCGCTTCCGGTTCTAATACCGGATTGATATCCCACGCTTCGATATCTTTATAGCGCTGCACAATGGTAACCATATCTTCCGGCGAAATGTCTTCAAAATAAGGAAGCAGCAGCGGTGCAATGTCTTCTGCACTGTTATTGGCCACAAACTGCTGGCCTTTGTAGATAGCGTTGGTGAATTTCTGAATGATTTCCGGGTTTGCTTCCATATAGGATTTGGTTGCCGAGTAGGCTGTAAACGGAATATTGCCCGAATGAGCGCCGATTGCAGTTAAAATATAGCCTTTGCCTTCGCGCTCAAACTGGGTTGCCGTAGGCTCAAATAACGTGACAAAGTCCCCTTCACCGCTTGCGAATGTACCGCCCATAGCCGCAAACTGAATATCGGTACGCACATTCACCGTTTTGCTCTCA
Organism: Peptococcaceae bacterium; assembly: GCA_036826195.1. GTDB lineage: Bacteria > Bacillota > Peptococcia > Peptococcales > Peptococcaceae > UBA7185. The sequence goes on from DAISWV010000155.1 coordinate 1,231, forward strand.
TCATCTACACCGATATCCAGCCCGTTTGTTTTGAGTACATATTCCAGCGTCATTTCCGGCATACCGCCTGCACGGCCGCCGATAATCTCAGCGCGTTCCAGCTGCCCCAGCTGTTCCAGTGAAAAATCATCCATCGGCTCGCGGCCTACCAGAAAACTGCCATCGCGCTGCGTCAGCTGAGCAAAGTTGACAGCATAATCCTCCAGTTCCTGATTCGCCACATACACCGAGGCTTCAGGCCCCATAAGCCCAATCTGAATTTCGTCGGAAATCATAGCCGACATCACTTTATCGGCGCCCTGCAGATTCAATAAATCAACCTCCAGGCCTTCTTCTTCAAAATAACCCAGACTCATAGCTGCATAGCCAGGCGCATAAAAAATAGAATGTGCTACCTCGCCTACTGTTACCTTCTGCAGCGGCTTTGCATCCTCACCTTCCGACTCTGCCACCGGTGTGCTGCCGCAGCCTGCAAACAGCAGCATAGATGCGCATAACAGCCCTGCAGTCAGTTTTTTTACATGGTTCACTCGTCTCACAATAATTCCTCCTAAGATTTTTTTATATGACGCTCCAGCAGGTTGATTAAGCTGTTTAAAATCCATGCGCAAACAGCCAGAATCACCACGCCCATCATAACCAGATCTAAACGGAATACCTGACTGCCATATACAATCAGATACCCGATACCGCTTCGAGAAACCAGAAATTCCCCGACAATTACGCCAATTAAACAAAGCCCCATATTGATTTTTGCCAGGCTCAGCATATTATCCCGGTTGGCAGGGAGAATCAGTTTTCGTAAAATCTGCGCTCTGGTAGCGCCAAAGCTCTCCAGCATACGGATTTTATCGGCATCAACACTGCGAAAATCAGTGTAGGCCGAAAGAATTGTTACCACGATACAGATAGACACTGCCACCGCAATAATGCCGGTGAGGCCTGCACCAAACCACACAATCACAATTGGGGCCAGCGCTGTTTTAGGCAATGCATTCAGCACTACCAGAAACGGGTCCAGAATACGGGAAAGCACCGGCCACCACCAGAGTAAAATGGCAATGCCAATCCCGCAAAATGTCCCGATAAAAAATCCCACAAAGGTTTCCCACATGGTAATGCCAATGTGCGCCCAGATTGTGCCGTTTAAAAAATACACCCGGAAAATATCCACAATCGCGGAAGGACTGCTGAACAGAAACGTATCAATCCATTTCATGCGGGCAGCCAGTTCCCACAAAGCCAGTATGGAAACCAGCAGCAGAACCTGTGTGCCTCGAATTTTTCGCTTCTCCCGCCTATGCTGTGCAATCCACGCCAGGTGCGCCGGGCTGTGTTCATGAGGTTGTGCTGTCGTCTTCATCCCGCATCATCTCCTCCCAGATTGTGTTAAAATACTGTTGAAACTCCGGTGCCTTTCGTGCCTTGAGCGGTGTGCGCGGCTCATCGGTCGTCAGTTCTACATGATAGGTGGTTTTCACCTTTGCCGGGCGATGGCTTAAGGTGTAAATGGTATCCGCAAAGCTGATTGCCTCACTGATATCGTGGGTCACCAGCAGTGTGGTTTTCTCCTCCTGCTGAATGATACGGGCAATATCTTCACTGACCATAAGCCTCGTCTGGGAATCCAGTGCGGAAAACGGTTCATCCAGCAGAAGAATATCCGGGTCTACCGCAAGAGTGCGAATTAAAGCAGCACGCTGACGCATCCCGCCGGATAATTCGGTTGGATAGCGTTTGCGAAATTCCCACAAATCGTAGGTACGAAGCAGCCTCTCCACCGTCTGCAGATGCTCCTCGGAATTCTGAAGCTTCTGGATTTCCAGTCCGATGCACACATTATCATAAATTGTGCGCCATTCCAGCAGATGATCCCGCTGAAACATGTAGCCAATACTTCCCTTACAGCTGACACTGCCGCCGGTTGGCTCCAGAAGACCGGAAAGAATATTCAGAATCGTGCTTTTGCCGCACCCGGACGGCCCCAGGAGCGCGGCGATTTCCCCCTGTTCCAGTTCAAAGGTGATGTCTTCCAGTACCTCCACCACGCCATCCTGATGGAAAAAACGCATCGAAACGTGATCGGATACCAGTAACGGTTCTCTTTTCATCGATTCTCACTTCCTTATGTAAAGTCTCTATAGTATATTGTGTCACTGAGAAAAGCGTGAATGAAGAATACACAAAAGAAATCATAGTAGAAGGACGTCGTTTTTTCTGTTATACTAACCGTAGAAAGCAAACACGCAGAGGAGTGAGTTTTATGAAAAATTTCCATTATCATATGCCGGTTGATTTATTTTTTGGCGAAGGGCAGATTTCTCATCTGGCTGAACAGATGAGCCGGTTTGGAAACCGGGTGCTGCTGGTATACGGCGGCGGCAGTATTAAGCGAAATGGTTTGTATCAGGAAATTATGAATATTTTCAAAACAGAAGGCATTCAGCACTGGGAGCTGGCCGGTGTGGAACCAAATCCACATCTGAGTACGGTTGTGCGCGGTGTGGAACTGTGCCGGGAACACAACATTGAACTGATTCTGGCTGTAGGCGGCGGCAGCAGTATTGACTGTGCCAAAGTAATTGCCGGTTCGGTTGCTTATGACGGCAGCCCGTGGGATATCGTACTGAATCCAAAATTATGTACATCCGCGCTTCCGCTCGGTGTTATCCTGACACTGTCGGCTACCGGCTCCGAAATGGACCCGATGGCGGTTATCACGAACACCGACTTAAATCTGAAATACGGTGTGGGGTCTAATCTGTTTATTCCCCGATTCTCGATTCTGGATCCGGCCTATACTTACAGTGTGCCGGCAAGCCAGACAGCG